>NZ_JBFUGK010000009.1:0-133548 GCF_056402935.1 Polaromonas sp. P3_B1 | reverse complement strand
CGGCACGCAAGAGCGATCCACGCAGCAGAAGGCGCAAGGCACCAGCGCCGCGGCCAGCACCGTGGGCAGCATCGCCGGCAACGTCACCCTGCAAGCTGGCGAGGCCTACAAACAGGTCGGCAGCGACGTGATCGCCCCCGCAGGCGACATCACCATCCTGGCCAAGAAGGTCGACATCCTAGAGGCCCGCGAAACCAGCCGCCAGGAGAGTGAAGACAAATTCAAGCAATCGGCCCTCACCTTCAGCGTCAGCAGCCCCCTCCTCAGCGCCATGGAAACCGGCCAGCAAATGGCGGACGCGGCCAGCAACACCAGCGACGGCCGCATGCAGGCGCTGGCCGGCGCGGCGGCAGCCTTCAAGGGCTACAACACCTACAAGGGCATGACCGACGCCTCGGGCAACTTCAACAAGGATGCGGCAACTGACGTCACCATCAACATCAGCTACGGCACTTCTGAAAGCGAAAGCAAAAGCAGCAGCCAGAGCAACAGCGCCGCCGGCAGCACCGTCGCCGCGGGCAAGAACCTGACCATCGTCGCCACGGGCGCAGGCCAGGCCAGCAACCTGACGGCGCAAGGCGCAAACCTGACCGCCGGCAACAACGCCACCTTGCTCGCAGACAACAAAGTCAACCTCCTCGCCAGCGAAAGCAAGGCCAGCCAGGAAAGCAGCAACAGCTCAAGCTCCAGCAGCGTGGGCGTGAGCTACGGCCTCATCTCGCAGAGTTTCAGCTTCAGCGCCAGCGCCAGCAAAAGCCAGGGCAACAGCAACGGGAGCGACACCAGCTACACCAACACCCAGGTCACCGCAGGAAACACGGCCAGCATCGTCAGCGGGGGTGATGCAAACTTGATAGGCGCGGTGGTCAGCGCCAACACCGTCAAGGCCAATGTAGGCGGCAACCTCAACATTGCCTCATTGCAAGACACGAGCACTTACACCAGCAAGCAAAGCTCAAGCAGCGCATCCGTCAGCTCCGGCAAAGATGGTCCCACGGGCGGCGGTATCAGCGCCAGCCAGAGCAACATTGACAGCACCTACGCCTCGGTCGCGCAGCAGAGCGGTATCAAGGCGGGGGATGGTGGGTTCCAGGTCAACGTGCAGGGCAACACCGACCTCAAGGGTAGTGTGATTGCCAGCACGCAGGCTGCGGTGGATGGCAACAAGAACAGTTTCAGCACGGGCGGTGTGTTCAACCACGATTGCTGCCAGCAAAACGACGCTGTGATTTGTGACATTGAGTTAACGCACCGATTGCGGGCGAGGGGCGTATTGAGGCCTTTCGGTGGAGTTCTTTCCACGCTACACACCCCGCGTAGGCCCTAGGTAACAGCTGAGAGCTTCTTCGCCAGCCCACCTCCTCTATTTGCAGGAGGCCTCGTGGTACTTCGGCAGACGAGCAAACGTCACAAAATGTGCAAAGCGCCGAAGCCACCCCAAAGCCAGTATCAATCACCTTGTCAAAGCCATTAGCGAGGCGTATCTTGCAAAGCAAACAAGCACCGCAGGGGGACATCGGTGATCAAGATACCGAGCTTTCACGCCAGGTCGATTCGCGCCCACCTGTTCTGGACTTATGCTGCGCTGGTGACGGTGCTGGTCGTCGCGCTGATGGCGCTGGCGGAGCTGGCGGCCAGTCGCATCGTGTTTGACGGTGCGCAGCGCGAGCTGGAGCAGCTGGGCCGGCGCACGCAGGAGCAACTGCTGCGCTTCCAGGAGCCGGCGCGTGCCTGGCTGGAGGCGACCGCCAACGACCCGCGCGCGGGGCTGGAGGGCGACAACGACATTTCGGTGCTGCGCATGCAGATGTCCATGCAGCAGCGCTATCCGCAAATAGGCTCGCTGGTGTTCGGCTACCCGGACGGCAGTTTTGAGCAAAACATGGTGCTGCGCACTGCGCGCGACCGGGCCTGGGCCAAGTCGTTGCCGGAGGCGCGCTACGCCCAACAGATCATCCGGGTGGACGAGCGGCAAAAACGTGTCGAAGAATGGGTGTTCTACGACCAGCAGATGACGGCGATCGCGAGCCAGCGGCGGCCCTGGGGTGAGCGTTACGACCCGCGCGAGCGACCTTGGTACCAGGGCGCGAGCGAACTTAATTTGGGCAGCTTCCAGGCGACCGATCCTTTTGTGCTGAAGGTGCCGGAGGAGTTCGGCATGGCGCTGTCGCGCCCCTTGAGCGGGCCGCGGGGCGGTGTCGCGGCGGCGATGTTCACGGTGGGGGGCTTGTCGGATTTTTTGCATGCGCGCGGCGAGGAAAGCCATGCGGAGCTGATTGTGTTTGACGGCTTGGGCCGTGTCTGGGGCTGGTCGCAGGCGGAGCGGTTGCGCCGCCTGCTGGGTTCGGGTGCGCCGCTGAGCCTGTCGGCCTTGAGCGACCCCCTGTACGGCTCGCTGCAAAAGCTGGTGGCGGAGGGGGCGTCGGAGGACACGCCCATTCACTCACTCGAAGGCGCCGGGGGCCAGCGCTTCGCGGCGGTGGTGATGCCCATTGAGGGTGTGTTCAACCACCGTGCCTATGTGGCGCTGGTGTCGGACCAGAACCTGCTGCTGGCGCAGGTGCGGCGCATGCGCTGGATGCTGCTGGGGGTGGGCGTGGCCGGGCTGTTGATGCTGCTGCCGATGCTGTTCTGGATGGCCAACCGGCTGGCGACGCCTTTGAAGAACCTGGTGCGTTCGGCCAAGCACATTCGCGAGTTCGAGTTTGACAGCGATATTCCGCAGGACAGCGATATCTCGGAAGTGCGGCGCTTGCAGGAGTCGCTGGCGTTGGCACGCATCGCGCTGCAGGGTTTCTCACGCTATGTGCCTCAGCCGCTGGTGAAGCATTTCATCGCCAATCGCCTGACGCCGCAGGCCGGCGTGGAGCAGCGTGAGCTGGCGGTTCTGTGCGCCGCGCTGGACGAGCAGCACGCGACGGCGGTGACCTGGTCGCCGAACGCCGAGCATTATTTGCAGATCTTTGCGGTGGAGGTGGCGCAGGGCAAGGGCATGATGGACCGCTATGAAAGCTGCACGGCGGTGGCGCTGTGGAACACGCCGCTGAATGTTTCCAATCCCGCGGGCTATGCCTGCGAAGCGGCGCTGCGCGCGGTGGATGCGATGCAGGCGCTGGCCGAGGGGCTGAACACGGCGGTGAAGCCGCCGTGCTTCGGCCTGGATTTCGGCCGCGCGACGGTGGGCAACTTCGGCACCTGGGATCACCTGACGTTTACCGCGGTGGGCGCGCCGCTGGACAACGCGCGCGCGCTGGCGCGGCAGGCGAATGCGCTGGGCCTGAACGTCGCGGCCAGTCGCGCGGTGGCGCTGGCGGCGTCGCGTTACTTCCGCTTCCGGCTGGCGGCCACGGTGCCGCTGGGCCCGCATGGCGAGTTGCATGAGGTGTATGAACTGGTGGAGCGGATCGCGCATGAAGGCGATGCGAAGCACAGCCGGCCGGCCGCGGTGGCGGCCGAGGCCCAGGCTTGAGGCGCCAGGCTGAAAGAGAGGTTTGTATGAACGGCGAATCGATGTCCACACGCAGGCACTGGCTGCGCCGGGGTGTTGGCCTGGCCGCCTCGCTCGGCGCGGCCGGCATCACGCGCGCGCAGGGGGGCAACCCGTTCACGCTGTCCTACGGCTGGGTGCCGTGGGCGGCGGGCAATTCGCCGGTCACGCAGCACATGATCAGCAAGCGGCTGATTGAAAAGTACGCGGCGGAGTTCGGCTACGACCTGACCATGGATTACCGGACCTACCCGGCGGCCGCGCCGCAGGTGGAGGCGCTGGCCGCGGGCCAGCTTGACATGGCGATGTGGGGCAACACGCCGACGATACGCGCCATCGTGGCCAGGCACCCGTTCAGCCTGGTGTCGGTGGCGGAGGGGAGGCTGCGTTTTTTGCTGTGCACCCGCAAGGATTCGCCGATTCGCAATGTGCAGGATCTCAAGGGCAAGACGGTGGGCACGCTGATGGGCGCGGACCCGTACAACGCGTTCACGCAAATCCTGCGTTACGAGCTGGGCAACCCGGACCCGGCGGCCCACGGCATACGCATGGTGCACCTGTCGACCCTGCCCGAGGCGGCGCAGGTGCCGGCGGGGATGGACGCCACGCTGGCCATCTACCCGGCTTTTTTGAAGGTGCAGGCGACGGGCACGGTGGCCATCATGAATTCCTACGGCTATACCGAGTCCCATTACGATGGGCCGGAAGGCAAGGGGGCGGGCATCCTGCTGCCGTCGGTGAAGCATTCGCCGTTTTATCCGGACGGCTATTACCTGCACCGGTCGTTTCGCATCGTGCATAACAGCCTGGTGGAAAAGCATCCCAACCTCGTGCTGGCCTTTCTGCTGGCGCAGCAGGAGGCGGTGGGGATGCTCAGCGAGGCGGACCCTGCTGCTGTGTCGCAGCTGGTCAAGTCCTACTGGGGCCTGTCTCCGGCGGAGGGTGCCAAGGTGGTGCGCGACGAGGTGGTGTTTCGCCGCGGCTGGGCCTGGTCGACCGAGGGCGATGCGCTGTCGCTGCTCGCGACTTCGAAAATGATTGCCGGCGCCAAAATCATCCCCGAGCCGCTGAGCTGGGCGCAGGTCAAGGGCGTATTCGTCAAGACCGCGCCGCTGGTCAAACTGGCCTATGACAGGCTGGGCGCAAAGCCGGCGCTGGCGGAATTCCAGAGCGCCAGGGTCGGCGACCTGCGCGGTTTGCCTTCATGGGAAATGGGGCGCTGGAAGGACCGGGCCTGAGACTTCGAGCGCCAAAAAAAAGCCCCTGCGGCAGAGGATACCGCAGGGGTTTGAACTGCATTCACAGCAGCCTTGTCTGGGATGAGAACAAGGAACGCCAAAGCGTCCCGGCCATTGTAAAAATCACGCCGGCTTCAACACAGAGGCAATGTGTCCCTGCGGACAATGATTGTTGATCAACGGGGTGAATGTAAAGGTCCGAATTTCCACCAAGCTTTGCCCGCGTATGGACAAAGTGCACTTGGCGTTCCGGTGTTCCCGTGGACACTGCGGCAACGCTGTCCGGGCGGTGCCGCTCATATCCTGCATACCGCACCCATACCCGCCTCGGCGAAGCAGAGGACCCCTATGAGTGCCAGAGATTCTTTTGAATTCAACGCCGTGCCCCAGGGGCGGGGTGTTGGTGTGCTGCTGGTCGATTTCCACGAACTCGCCGTCAGCGATTTTCACAGCCGCGTCGAAAAGCTGAAGGGCTCCGGGCTGGTCGCGCGCGTGGACAGCACGCCGCTGGCCGGGGCGTCCTGGACGCTCGAAACCTTCCGGCCGCGTGTAGTGTTTGTGCGCCTGCGCGAATCGCACACACGCGGGGAGCACAGCGCGGCCATGAATGCCTTCCTGGGCCACGCGGCGGCTCTGCGAACCCTCACCATCGTCCCCATCGTCAGCCAGCGCAGTGTCATTGACCATTTTCGCCACCACCTCTCCCGCACGAGCCCGATGTACCTCGGCAGCACTTTTGCGCAGGAAGACCTCGTCAATATTCTGGAGTCCTGCGGCTCCTCCTGGCGCCCTGTCAGCACACGTAGCCTTGCGGCACAGGCCCCCCTGGAACTGAATCTCGCCCCCCTCTGAGCGCGGGAGGCTGCGCAGCTGCATTCGCTCCGACGTGAAGGGCCCCCGGCATCGCGCGGGGCGTTGACGCTAACGCCCCATCCGGCACAAAAATCAACGACTTCGGGCTTTGCCCTGGTCACCGCAATGCGCGCCGCATGCCCAGCTTTCGCGGGTGGCGGGCCCACGCACCTCTGTTGGACTGCGCTCCCTCCACGCGAACGCAGAGCCAGTGACTCCTGGCGAAGGGTCACGGTGTTGGTTTAAATATCTGGTTAATATATTAACATTCTTCAATCTCGGATTGACGGCTGATTCCCGGGGGCTGAAGAAGTAAGCTCCTAACCGACCACCCACAGGCTTTGCACCATGAAACGAATCAAAATAATTGACTCCCACACCGGCGGTGAACCGACGCGCCTGGTGATTGATGGTTTCCCTGAGCTGGGCAATGGCAGCATGGCCGAGCGCCGCGCCTTGCTGGCCGAGCGGCACGACGACTGGCGGGCCGCCACGGTGTTGGAGCCGCGCGGCAGCGATGTGGTGGTGGGCGCGCTGCTGTGCAAACCCGTGGACCCGGCTTGCGCCGCAGGCGTGATTTTTTTCAACAACACCGGTTACCTGGGCATGTGCGGCCACGGCACCATAGGGCTGGTGGCGTCACTGGCCTACTTGGGCCGGGTAGGGCCCGGCACGCATCGTATTGAAACGCCTGTCGGCGAGGTCACGGCCACGCTGCACGAGGACGGCTCGGTGAGCGTGCGCAATGTGCCCGCCCGGCGGCACCTGCACCAGGTGGCCGTGGACGTGCCGGGCCACGGCGTGGTGCGCGGCGACGTGGCCTGGGGCGGTAACTGGTTTTTCCTGGCGAGCGAACACGGCCAGCGTGTGTCCAGCGACAGCCTGGAAGCCCTCACCGCCTACAGCGTGTCCTTGCGCGAAGCGCTGGCCGCCCAGGGCATCACGGGGTCCGGCGGCGCGGAGATTGACCATATCGAATTGTTCGGCCACGACGACGGCGGCGCCGACAGCCGCAACTTCGTCCTGTGTCCCGGCAAGGCATACGACCGCTCGCCTTGCGGCACGGGGACCAGCGCGAAGATCGCCTGCCTGGCCGCCGACGGCAAGCTCGCGCCTGGCGAGGTCTGGCGCCAGGCCAGCATCATCGGCAGCAATTTCGAAGCCAGCTATTCGGTGGAGGACGGTCAGGTCATCCCGACCTTGCGCGGGCGCGCCCACATGAGCGCCGAGGCGACCTTGCTGATCGAAGACGACGATCCCTTCGCCTGGGGCATACGCCTGTGAACGCCGATGTGATCGTGATCGGCGCGGGTATCGTGGGCGCGGCTTGTGCGCATGAACTCGCTCACGCGGGTCTCAGCGTGCTGGTGCTGGATGCCGGCATGGGCGGCGCCACCGATGCGGGCATGGGCCACCTGGTGGTAATGGATGACAACCCGGCCGAGCTGGCGCTCAGCCGTGAATCGCTGAAACTGTGGCACGAGTGGGCGCCGCGCATGAATGCCGATTGTGCTTTTGCCAACTGCGGCACGCTTTGGCTGGCCGCCAACGAAGCTGAAATGGCCGCCGCCGAAGACAAGCTGCGCAAACTGCAGGCCCATGGCGTCGCCTGCGAGCTGTTGAATGCCATCGAGCTGGCTGCGGCGGAGCCGGCGCTGCGTTCAGGCCTGGCTGGGGCGCTCAAGGTCAGCGGTGACAGCGTCGTGTACGCGCCCAACGCCGCGCGCTGGCTGCTCGCGCAAGCACCCCGCGCGATCACTTTTGAGCGGGCGGAAGTTACCGCCGTCGAAGGCTCCCGCGTGCGCTTGGCCGACGGCAGCTGGCGCAGCGCGGGCGCCGTGCTGCTGGCCGCGGGCATAGAGGCGCGCCGCCTCTGCCCTGACTTGCCCATACGGCCCAAGAAAGGCCACCTCGCGATCACGGATCGCTACCCCGGCACGGTGCACCACCAACTGGTTGAGCTTGGCTACATCAGCAGCGCACACCACAGCGACGGTGCTTCGGTGGCCTTCAATGTGCAGCCGCGCCCCACCGGCCAGTTGCTGATCGGCTCCTCGCGCCAGTTCGACACCACGGACCCGGCGGTGGAAGCGCCCATGCTCGCGCGCATGCTGGGCCGCGCGCTGGCCTACCTGCCGGGGTTGGCCGGCCTCAATACGGTGCGCACCTGGACCGGGTTTCGCGCCGCCACGCCCGACGGCCTGCCCATCATCGGCCGCCATCCGCAGCAGCCGGGACTGTGGCTGGCTGTCGGACACGAAGGGCTGGGCGTGACCACGGCTCCGGCCACGGCGCGCCTGCTGGCGGCGCAGATCAGCGGCGCGGCCTTGCCTTTCGAGGCAACGCCTTATGGCATGCAGCGCTTTGTGACGAGCGCCTGATACCGCGGCCGGCCTGGTTGAGGCAGGCCGCAAGCCGCCCTTCATCTTGCGCAACACGCCGCCACAAAGTACCGCGGCTTTGCAAGTTCGCCGCCCTCTTCGCCGGTGGTTACGGCGAGGCTTTTGATCCCCTTCATTTTTCAAAAGAGCAAGGACATTGCCTTCGTCTGGACAATGTTGCGCCTCATTTTCTTCAGGCCGCCTATGCTTCATTGAAGTTTCCCGCGATCGCCATTGGAAGCCGCCAATGCCGCGGCGCGGCCGCCGCTCAAAGCGCAGGGCCCCGGGGAACCCGATCAACCATTGCAATGGAAAAGGAGTCAGTGTGGGCAAGGTCGACAGCGAGGACAGCTGGCTTCTTTTCGTGGTGGGCGTGGCGCTCGCCGCCTTTGTCGCCTGGAAATTTTCAACCTATCTCGGACTGGATGCGGCCACGGGCGGTTTGGTGCTGGCACGCCTGGCCGTGCTGGCGGTGGTCACGGGGCTTTCCTGGAAGGTGGCGGACGATTTTCCACCGCTGGGCCTGCGAGCTGTGTGGCCCCTGCTGCTGTCGTTGTTCTGGCTGTGCTGCTGGCCGGCCCTGGATTTCTGGGCCCTTAAAGATATGCCTTTGGTTCTCGTTCGCGAGGAAATGCTGCCGTGGTGGGACACGGCATATGCCAAGTGGGGCATATTGGCCGGCGTTGCGGCGCTAGGCTATCTGGTCAAGAAAACGTTTTACCGCTACTAGGAACCTGGGACATCGACGCGTGGGCTTGGCGCCGGCGGTGGCCTCTGGAGGAAGCGGCGGGCGGCGGGAGCGGCGGAAATGACCGCGATGGCCCCGCACTCATCGCTATTTTTTCAAAAACATGTCGTCAAAACTTCTCTTGTACAAGGCTCGCTGTTCCTGCTGCCAGCGCAGGCGAAATTTCTCAGCTTGAATCTCGAACTCGGCGGCCTGCCTGCGGTGGGATTTGGCGAGACTGTTCAGCTTGATGTAGCAGGTTTGCCAGTAAGTGGCCCTCTCGGCCTTGGATCTGCGCCGGTTTTTCATCAGGCGCCAGCCGATGACCGCAACGATGACATACAACGCGAGAGGCAGATATACCGACATTCCATTGGCTGCGTTGATGGTTTCCATGTCATTCACCCCTGTGATATTTCTTCCCGGCGCCGCAATGGCGGGTGGCGGCGGGATTTTCGACTTCCGGCTGCTTCCTGTCGAACCAAGCTTTGCACTTATGGCCGTGGCTCGCTGTAGTCTTGAATGATCTCGCAATGTCGTCAAAAAGACATTGTTTAGTCATGCTTTTTGTGCATCGCTTGTTTTGTTGCGTGCATTGCCATGGCAAATACTGATCCGCCCGCTACCACCGCGACGTTCAGGCTCGGACACACCGGCGTCATAAATACCGGTGAAGCTGTTTTCCTCCTCTCATTGGAGGATGCCGACGCGAGTTTGGCTGCGCACAATGCCTGTTGGCCTGACGCACCCGCGCAAACCCTTGCATACAAAGGCGGCTGCTTCGGGAGATTCATACACGGAGGAATTCCATGGACATCCTGAGCAGCCAGAACAGCTATAGCAGCCTTTCCGTGCGCGACCTGCTGGACGCGCGCAACCAGTTCCACGTCCACATGCTCAACAAGCGCAACGTGGTGGGCACGGCGGTGGGCCTGTACCTCATACGGCGCAGCGACCCCTGGCCCGACGCGAAAAACCCGGTCAAAAAATCCACGGGCAAAAAAAAGGTGGAACGCACTTTCGCCAACTCCGAGGTGCGCCCCTATTCCTGGCCTTGCATGCTGGTGATGGTGGATGAATGGGTGGAGGAAAAAGCCTTCGCCAGCAGCAAGCTGCACCCGCAGGACATGGTGCCCAAGATGCTTTATTTGCCCGACGGCCGTGTCGTGCCTGTCTGTGTCGTCAAGGTCGAGCCGCAGGCCCCGGCCACCAAGCCGCTGCCCTCCTGGATATGGCCCGAGGCGGCCATAGGCGGCGGCTTTCCGCTGCTCATCCGCAACCAGGGCTTGTTGCGCACGGCCAGCGCCGGCTGCCTGGTCAGTGACGGCCACACGATTTATGCGCTGACCAACCGCCATGTCTGCGGCGAACCCGGCGAGCCCGTCCATGCGCGGCTGCGCGGCGAGGAGGTCGAAATCGGCCATGCCTCCGAGCGCCAGCTCACGCGTTTGCCCTTTACCGAGGTCTATCCCTCTTTTGCCGGCAAGCAGACTTATTTGAACCTCGATGTCGGCCTGGTCGAGGTCGACGACGCCCGGGACTGGACCAGCAGCGTTTACGGCATTGGCGAGGTGGGCGCGCTGGCCGACCTCAATGAGCAGAATCTGGGGCTGCAGCTGATAGACCACCCGGTGTCCGCCTTCGGAGCGGCTTCGGGCCACCTGGAGGGGCGTATCAAGGCGCTGTTCTATCGCTACAAATCCGTGGGCGGTTATGACTATGTGGCCGATTTGCTGATCGCGCCGCAGGACCCGGCCCACCAGACCCAGCCTGGCGACTCCGGCACGGTCTGGCACCTCAAGGCGGAAGATGAGAAAGACAGCAAAGGTGTGCCGGGCAAGGTTTCTTACCGCCCGCTCGCGGTGGAATGGGGCGCGCAGACCTTCAGCGTCGACGGCGGGGCTTACAACTTCGCGCTGGCGACCAACCTCAGCAATGTCTGCAAGCTGCTGGACGTGGAGCTGGTCTCGGCCCACAACACGGCGGCCCAGCCTTACTGGGGCGCGACCGGCCACTACAGCATAGGCAATGTCGCGGTCGAGCAGGTCAAGGATAAAAAACTTGCCAAGCTGCTGGCGGCCAATGCGCTGCGCATCAGCTTTGACCGCGCCGACATCGCGCCCGGCAAGATCAACGAGGCGCTCAAGGACACGACGGGTTTTATCGCCCTGGCCGACGTGCCCGACGTCATCTGGAAAAAGCAGCCCGGCAAGGTCAAGGGCGGGCGCGACACCGGCTTTAACAGCGGGCCGGAACACCCCACGCACTACGCGGACATCGACGTGCCCGGCCCCAACGACGGGCCCAGCCTGCGCGAGCTGTGCATGCAGGACACGGACAGGGTGGCGGTGGAATACTGGCAGGGCTTTTACGACAGCGTCGGCTCCACCGCCTCCAAGTCGCGCGGCTGCCTGCCTTTTCGGGTCTGGCAGTTCTACGACGCCATGGTCGGCTATGTCGAAAAGAAAGACTACGCCAGCTATGTGGCCGCGGCAGGGCTGCTGGCCCATTATGTGGGCGACGCCTGCCAGCCGCTGCACGGCTCCTTCCTGGCTGATGGCTACCAGGACCAGGTCACCGAAGGTGTCACCAGCACCGGCAAGCCGAAGAAAGACTGGCCGGCCAAGGGCGTGCATTCCATCTACGAAACCAAGATGATTGACGCCAAGGCTGAAGAGCTGTTCGAGGCCATTGACAAGGTGCTGGCCAAGCCGGCCGCTGCGCTGGCCAAGATTGACGAAGGGCAAAAGGCCGCCGTCGCCACCGTCAAGCTCATGGATGACGTCGCCCGGCTGATCCCGCCCACGGAAATTTGCGACGCCTACATCGAGCTCGGCGAGGGCGCCTCGCGCGCGGTGATAGACGGCCTGTGGGATCAGTTCGGCAACAACACGGCCAAAGTCATGGCCCTGGGCATACGCAACCTGGCCCACATCTGGGAAAGCGCCTGGATCGCCGGCGGCGGCGACAGCGCCAAAAGCGCGGACATGGTGGAGTTCTCCGAAGCAGACATCCGCAAGCGCTATGTCAATCCCAAGTTCGTCCCTTCGCTGGACCTGGACCAGCTGGCCGCGGTCCTTTAACAGTCAGATAGCCGAAAGCCGCGGCTCCTGCGTCAGGCTGTAGCAGGTGAACACCCGGTTCAGCGCCGGTAGCGGCGCGACTTCCATCTCGCCGGCGGCGGGTTCCATGATGACCATGGCCACCGAAGCCGAGAGGTTGTCATGGCTGCCCAGGCGCGGCGGGCGGCAGACGGAATAAGGCAGGCCGAAGTCGTCAAAAAAGGCGTTCTTCAAATCCTGGCGGCTCAGCTTGTCCTTTGTGTTCAGCAGTTTGCGCACGCGCCAGTCGCGGTAATGGCTGTCCGGCGACTGGGAAATGCCCAAGTCCACGAGTTTGCTGAGCGCGACCGGGCTCATCCAGTGGTTGGCGTGCACGATCAGGTTGTCGGCGCCGGGGTAAATCGGGAAGGACTCGTTGGTCGTGCATTCGAAGTCGATGCCGAAGCCCTGCGCCATGCCCAGCATGAGGTTGTTGGAGCAGGACTTGGGTGTGGCCGCGACGGCCTTCATGGCCAGCGAAAAAATCTCCTGCTCCAGCACCTTGCGGCGTATCAGCGACAGCGGCACGCCCAGCTGGGTGAAGTCGCGGTCCGATTCCAGGTAGTTGGCGGTGATGGACACACCCGCGCTGTTAAAGCCGCTGCGGGCCAGCCCGCCGGCCTCGACAAAGGTCAGGAAGTCGGGGCCGTGGTCGTTGCGCACGCGCAGCACGACGGCGGTTTCGACGCACTCGGCTCGCCAGTCCCAGTTCTGGCCGTGCAGCAGGTTGCCATTGGCCGAGCGCTCGGGCAGTATTAGCGCGCCCGTGCAGCCGTCGCCGGGCTCCTTGTCGACCTGCTGGACTTTCTCGGCGCGCGCCTTGGCCAGCACCTCGGTGCGGGCATTGATCATCACGATGTCCTGGAAGTCCACGCCCGCGCCTTCGGCGATGCCGCGCATCTCGTCGATGTAGTGGGGCGCGAAGTCGCCGATCTCCTTGGCGAAGAAGTCGATCAGGCGCGCGCGCGCCTGCTCGCTGTAGCCCAGGTTGACCAGGGTCTGGCCGTAGAGGCGCGCGCTGCCGCGCACCCGGCTGGCGGCCTGGCGGCCGTACTGCAGGCCGCGCTCGCGCGGGCTGCCGGAAACCGAGATAAAGGGGAATTGTTCAATGTTTGCCATGCTGTGCTGCCGTCAAGGGATTGGAGAAGGGGTGTCACCGGGCGTGCCTGTCCCGGCCTCGCGCGCTATTGAGGCCTGCATAAATCACAAGCAATACTCATTTCCGTTCGCCCTGAGCTTGTCGAAGGGCTTCGACCCCTTCGACAAGCTCAGGACAGGCGGCTCAGCCCGAACGGTGTTTTGCCTTGATTTACGAAAGCATCAATGCGAGAGTGAGCGCTGAAACTGAAACGGCTTACTTGCCGGCCAGCTTGGTGTTCCAGAGCAGCGGCTTGCCTTCCCACACCGTGAAGCCGGACACGCGCTTGCGCACGGCCCAGGAGTCGGTCACGTTGTAGAGGATGACCAGCGGCGTCTTGGCGAGCATCATGGTGTGCAGCTGGTCGAACAAGGCCTGGCGCTTTTTCGGGTCGGCTTCGGCAAAGCTCTGGTCGATCAGCTTTTGCGCGGCCGGGTCGTCCCAGACCTTGCGCGGCTGCTTGGCCTTGTTGCCCGAGAACTGCTCATAGCTTAGGGCCGGGTCCAGGCGCGAGGAATAGGTGAAGGAGCTCAGCTGGTAGTTGCCGCTGTTGTAGCGGTCCAGCTGGGTCGCCCATTCGAGCACCTCGATCTGCGCGTTGATGCCCACGGCCTGCATCATGGCCTGGCTCATCACCGCCACCGAAAAGCTGGGCACGTGGGCGCGCTTGTTGGCCTGGATCACGATGGGCTGGCCCTTGTAGCCGGCTTCCTTGAGCAGTTGCTTGGCCTTGGCCGGGTCGTAGCGGTAGCCTTTTTTCTGGGCCGCGCTGTAGAAGGCCGAGGTTCCCTGGATGGCCGAGTTGTTGACCTTGGCCAGGCCTTCGGACGAGGCCGCAACCAGCTGGTTCATGTCCAGTGACAGCGCGATGGCCTGGCGTATGCGTTCGTCTTTCAGCAACGGATCGTTGGTCTGCATCAGCAGCGTGTTCTTGCCCGCGTCGACGGCACCGACCACCGTGAGGTTTTTATTCGCCTTGAGTTCCTGCACGTCGGAAGACGTGATCTGGCCGGCGTCTATGGCACCGGACTGCAGGCCGGCCTTGGAGGTCGACATGTCGGGCACGGTCAGGAATTTGACCTGCTCGACCAGCGGCTTCTTCAGGCCCAGGTAGCCGTCGGGTTTGCTGCCGGGGGGCGACTGGTAGTCGGCAAAGGCGCTCAGGGTCACGTACTCGCCGCGCTTCCATTCCTCGAACTTGAAGGGGCCTGTTCCTATGGGTTTGTCCCAGCTGCCGTCTTCCTTGACGGACTTTTTGTTCAGCACGGCCGTCATGCCGCAGTCGGTGCGCGCCAGGTTGTCGAGGAAGACGGCCGAGGGGCGGTCCAGCTGCATGACCACGGTTTGCGCATCGGGCGCCGTGACCGAGGTCACTTTGACACCGGAGCGGCCGTCGAACTCGCTGAGGCAGCGCCAGTCGGTTTTCGGGTCCATGTAGCGTTTCCAGCTCCACAACACGTCGGCCGAAGTCATGGGCTCGCCATTGTGGAACTTCACGTTGGTGCGCAGCTTGAAGATATAGGTCAGGCCGTCGGGGCTGGTGACGATGGAGCGCGCCAGCAGCGGGCCTATGGTGCCGTTCTCATGGTGGGCGACCAGGCCTTCGACGATGTTGAGCACCACGCCGTCGGTGGTATTGTCGCGGTTCACGCCGGGGTTGGTCGAGCGTATGTCGGCCGGCTGCGCGACCACGATTTGCGCGGGCGCCTGGGCCTGGGCCGCGGCGCAGGCCGCCAGCACGGCGGCGCCCAGAAAATTCAATCGCAGGGAAAGCATCAAAAGCTCCTTAAAAATCAGGCAGGAATGGGGTTCATGGCCGCGGGCGCGTCGGCATCGTCAAAACGCCACTTGAGCTGCATGCCGCCCTGGCCGGTGGGCGTCAGTGCGGGAATCGCGGAAAGCAGTTTGCGTGTGTAGGCATGCTGCGGATGGTCGAAGACCTCGTCGCGGCTGCCTTGCTCGATGATGCGGCCGGCTTGCATCACGACCACGCGGTCGGCCACCTGCTCGACCACGCCGAGGTCGTGGCTGATAAACAGGCAGGCAAAGCCGTGGCGCTCCTGCAGTTCGGCCAGCAAGGCCAGCACCTGGGCGCGAACCGTGACGTCGAGCGCCGATACCGGCTCATCGGCAATCACAAAGGCCGGCTCGCGTATCAGCGCGCGGGCAATCGCCACACGCTGGCGCTGGCCGCCCGAGAGCTCATGCGCATAACGCGCCGCATGCTGCGGCTGCAAGCCGACTTCATCGAGCATCTTGGCGACGCGTGCCTGCTTCTCGGCTGAAGACAGGCCGGGCACCAGCCGCAGGCCTTCGCCTACCAGCTGGCCTATGCTCATGCGCGGGTTCAGCGAGGAATACGGGTCCTGGAACACCATCTGGCAGTTGAGCCGGTAGTCCAGCCAATCCGCGTCGCGGCGGGTGATGGCGCGGCCGCGGAAGCGAATGTCACCCTCGGCGGGCTTAAGCAGGCCGGCAATCGCGCGGCCCAGCGTGGTCTTGCCCGAGCCCGAGCCGCCCACCACCGCGACAATCTCGCGCGGACGCACCACCAGGTCTAGGCCGTGCAGCACGCGCTTGGCGGCGGACCTGACGAACAGCCGGCGCTTGCCGGGGTAGTCGACGACAAGATTGCGCACCTCGATCACGGGCTGTTCGTCGGCAATCGTGCGCGCGGCCTGCCGGCGCGGAATGGCTTCGAGCAGCTTGCGTGTGTAGTCCTGCCGCGGGCCGGCCAGCATGGCGGCCGTCTCGCCGGCTTCGACGACCTCGCCCTGCTGCATGACGATCATGCGCTGGGTGTAGCGCGCGACCATGGGCAGGTCGTGGCTGATCAGCAGCACGGCGGTGTTGTGTTCGCGCGTGAGCCCGACCATGAGTTCCAGCACGTCGCGTTGCACCAGCGCATCCAGGGCCGTGGTGGGCTCGTCGGCGATCAGCAGCGCGGGCTCCAGCAGCATGACCGAAGCCAGCATCATGCGCTGGCGCATGCCGCCCGAAAACTCATGCGGCCAGGCGCTGAGTGCGGCCTGCGGGTCGCTGATGCCGACGCGTGCGAGCATGGCCAGGGCTTTGTCGCGGCGCGCGGCCGGCGAAAGCTCGGGCCGGTGCAGGGCCAGGCCTTCGTCGAGCTGCCGGCCTATGGTCATGGAGGGGTTGAGCGAGGTCATGGGTTCCTGGAACACCATGCCTATGCGCGCGCCGCGCAGCTTGCGCAAACGCGCGTCGCCCGCCGCCGCCATGTCCTCGCCTTCAAACAAAATACGGCCCGCGCTGCGCACCAGGGGCGGCGGCGTCAGGCCCATGATGGCGCGCGCCGCCTGGGTTTTGCCGCTGCCCGATTCGCCGACGATGCCGACGATTTCGCCGGGCGCGACGGTAAACGACACATTGCGCACGATTTCGCGGCCGCCCTTGCCCACGGACAAGCTCAGGCCGGAGACACCCACCAGCTGCGTCATTCGATGCCCCTCATGCGTGGGTCCAGCAGGTCGCGCACCGCGTCGCCCAGGAAGTTGATGCCCAGCAGCGTGAGTGCGATGCACAGGCCCGGGAAGATGGAAAGGTAAGTTGCCTGCGCCATGAAGGGCCGGGCCGCGGCCAGCATATTGCCCCAGGTGGGCGCCGGCGGCGGCACGCCCAGGCCCAGGAAGGACAGCGCGCTTTCCGCGAGGATGACCCAGCCGAACATCGAGGTGGCCAGCACCGTGAGCGGCGCCACGCAGTTGGGCAGCACGTGGCGGAACATGGTGTAGAGCTCCGAGTTGCCGAGCACGCGCGAGGATTCGATGAACTCCTTTTCGCGCAGCGACATCACCGTGCCGCGCACGATGCGCGTGACGGAGGGCGTGTAGGCCAGGCCCAGCGCCAGGATGATGCCGTACTTGTTGGCGCCGAACACCGCCAGCAGCGCCAGCGCCAGCAGCAGGCCGGGGAAAGCCAGCAGGGCGTTGATGAAGGCCATGATGATGCGGTCGGTCCAGCCGCGTACAAAGCCGGTCAAAACGCCGATGGCCGTGCCCACGGTGATGGAAAACAGCACCGTGAGGAAGCTGATCCACATGCTGTTGGAGGCGCCGGCCATCAGGCGCGAGAGTTCGTCGCGGCCGAACTCGTCGGTGCCCAGCCAGTAAGTACCGCTGGGCGGTTTCAGGCGCGCCATGAAGTTGATCTTCAGCGGCTCGTGCGGCGTCCAGAAGAAGGCCAGGACGGCCGCCGCGAGGATGAGGCCGATGATCAGCAAACCGATCAGGGCCTGCGGGGTGAGAAACTTTTTCATTCCGCGAGCACCCTGGGGTCGAAGATCGGATAGCAGAGGTCAATTACCAGGTTGGTGACCACATAGATCACGGCCACCAGCAGCAGGCAGCCCTGGATCACCGGGTAGTCGCGCGCGAAGATGGCATCGACCAGCAGGCGGCCCAGGCCGGGAATCGTGAACACGGTCTCGACCACGGCCACGCCGCCCAGCAGGTTGCCCAGCACCAGGCCTATCAGGGTCCAGGTCGGGCCGAAGGAGTTGCGAAAGGCGTGGTGCACCAGCACGGCGCGCTCGGACAGGCCCTTGGCGCGCGCATGGGTGATGTAGTCCAGCCGCAGCACCTCCAGCGTGCTGGCCCTGGCCATGCGGATCAGCACGCCGATTTCATGCAGGAACAGCGTGAGGATGGGCATCAAGAGGTAAAGCAGGCCGGACTTCCAGTCGTTCATGACCGAGACATAACCGACCACCGGCAGCCATTCGAGCTTGAGGCCGAAAAACAGCAGCAGCAACAGGCCCAGCCAGAAAGTGGGGATGGACACCAGCAGCGTCGCCGCGCCGACCAGCATCAGGTCGGGCAGGCGGTTTTGTTTCCAGGCGGCGATCATGCCGGCCGGCACCGCGACCAGGGTGGCGAAGAACACCGCGACCAGCACGATTTGCGCGCTGACCGCAAAGCGGCTCAGCACCAGCTGCAGCACGGGCTCGCCGGTGGTGATGGATACGCCCAGGTCGCCGCCCAGCACATGGCGGCCCCAGATGCCGAACTGCACCGGCCAGCTTTTGTCCAGGCCGAGCTGGGCGCGCAGGTCGGCCAGGCGCACCGGGTCGGCAAGGTCGCCGAGCAGCAGCTGGGCCGGGTCGCCGGGAATCAGCCGTATCAGCACAAACACCGCGATCGCCACGATCAGCAGGGTCGGTATCGCCATCACCAGGCGGGCCAGCGCGAAACGTAGCATGGTCAGGCCTTGGGCGCCTTGCTGCGCATGTTGCTGAGCACGCCCGCGAAGAAGTCCTGCACCGTGTCTACGCAGGCAAGGCCGTTGTGAGGTACGTTGTCGACCAGGTCCAGGGTGACGTTCACACCGGCCTTCGCGAAGGACTGGCGCAAAGTCTCCAGCCGTTCGGGGCGTGTACGCCCTGCGTCGTTGGCGCCGGCCATGAAGAATTTGCCGCCTTCGCGGTGGGTGATCTCCCAGGTCTCCATGTCGGCCTTGCCGACCACCATGTGCACCGGCAGTGCCTTGAGCGCGGCCAGGTTCAGGGCTTTGCCGAAGCGCTTTTCAAAGTCGCGCACGCCGACCCACCAATCCTGGTCAGGGTCGATCAGCGTGACCGAGCCCGGCGCGCCTATGGAGAGAGCCCAGAGGCGTTCGGGATGCAGCAGGCCGAAGCGGTTGACGAACTGGCCGCCGCCGGAATAACCGAAGAGCGCGAATTTGGAGAAATCGCAGCCGAACTTGACCGCCACCTCGTCGACCATGCTCAGCAGGACCTGGTCGTAGCGGATGTCGGCCTCGCGCAGGTGTTTGAAGCCGTCGCGGTTGCCGTCGCCCTGCGGGCCAGCCGGAAACAGCGGGCACAGCACGATGCAGTCGTTCCACTTCGCGAAGGCGGCAAAGGCGTCGCGGTATTCGGTGAAGGCGCGGCCCGTGCCGTGCACCACCACCACCAGCTGCATGGGCTGTTTGGCCTCGTGCAGGTGCGGCGGGGCGTAAGTGCAATAGGAAAAGCGCGGGTCGGTGCGCGATGCAAAAATCGTGCTGTGGCCCAGGTCGTAAATCGCCGCCGCCCGTTTTTCACCGAAAGACAGGGTTGAAGCCGTTGCGGCATTCGCTGGGAGCACTTCAGGCATACACATCATCACCCACAAACAAGACTCGAAAGCGGCCTGTTGCAGGCCGCGCTGCAAGCGTGGGTGGGCAAGACATCGGTCCGTCACACAAGCCTGTTAAGGCGGATTGTTCTCCATCCAGTTTAAAAAATATATCTATATTATGTTTTGAGATGCTAAAGTTATTCTTTTGTATTGAAGCCCATTCCACGTGAGCACCATACGTTTCCTGAGGACCTTTCTGGTCGTGGCGCACGGCGGCTCCTTCGCCGCGGCGGCCGACCGGGTCGCGCTCACGCAGGCGGCGGTCGGGGTGCAGATGCGCGCGCTGGAGACCGAGCTCAAGACTGTGCTGTTCGAGCGTTCCGGGCGCGGCGTGGTGCTCTCCGACGCCGGCCGCGCGCTGGTTGCGCATGCCGAAAAAATCATCGGCTACTACGACGAGATGCGCGAGGGCCTGGAGGGCGAGGGCGAGATCGCCGGCACGGTGACGGTGGGCTCCATCGTCACGGCCATGGGGCTGCTCTCGAACACCGTTGTGCGCATGAAACCGCTGTACCCGCGCCTCAACGTGCGCCTGGTCATGCAGGAATCCAGCGGCCTGGCGCGCAGCGTGCAAAGCGGCGAACTCGACGCCGCCATCTTTGTCGACGACTCGCCGCTGGAGCGCAAGGGCATGCGCTGGACGCCGCTGTACACCGAGCCGCTGACGGTGGTCGCGAGTTCGCAGGTCGCGCCGCCGGGCAGCGACTTCAGGAAGCTGCTGCGCGAACAGCCTTTTTTGCGCTTTGACAGGCGCACCCCCAGCGGCATACGCATAGAACAGACCTTGCGCAAGCTGGGCCTGGCCCCGCAGGACTTCCTGGAACTCAGCTCGCTGTCGGCCATCATCGAACTGGTGCGCCAAAACGTGGGCGTCACCATCGTGCCGCATGTCAAGAACGCCGACTGGGCCAATGACGCGCTGCTGCGCGTGCTGCCGCTGCCGGGCCGGCCCCCGACGCGGCTGATCGGCATGCTGGAGCAGGGCAAGCGCGAGCACATCACTGCGCTGATCCGGCGGCAACTGGTGCGGCTGCTGGCTGAGAAAAGCACGGCGACGGCTTCAACGCCTTCTTCGGCGACACCCCGGCGCCGGCAGAAAATTCCCGCAAAGCCGCGCTGAACTTTTTCAGGGCGCGCCGGTCAGACACCCTTTTAACGGAGGGACCCTCATGGCTTTTGCCCAGAACGACCAATTGACTTCACGCGCACTGTCGGTGCTTCGCATTGTTTCCGCTTATTTGCTTATTCAGCACGGCACTGCCAAGCTGCTGGGCTTTCCCCACGTGGCTTACTTCGACGGCTTGCAGGTGTTGTCGCTGATCGGCTTTGCCGGCATTCTTGAACTCTTTGGCGGTGCGCTGCTGCTGATCGGCCTGTTCACGCGGCCCGTTGCTTTTGTGTTGTCGGGCCTGCTGGCATTTGCCTATTTCATCGGCCATGCCTCCAAGGGTTTTGTGCTCTCGCCCATGCTCAACGGCGGCGAGTCGGCTGTGCTGTTCTGCTTTGTCTTCCTGTTCTTTGCCGCTGCCGGCGGTGGCGCATGGAGCGTGGACGCGCTCCGTTCGCGGAAGTAATACCTCAACGTAGCCGGTACGTCCTATGCGGCACTGTCGGCTGTCTGCCTGGTCGCTGGCGAGTCTGGGGTCGCCGTTTGCCGCGAGGTCAGCATGCACAGTGCGGGCGCTATGGTGAACACGGCGAACAGCCACTGAGCCGCGCCAGCCGTTCCAGGCACGCCGACCGGGCTGCTCAGTCCGCCCAGGTTGGCGGCCATGCCTGCCAGGGCTGCGCCCATGGCCGTGGCAAACAGCTCCACCGTCATGATGGACGAGGCCGCCAGGTCTTCCTCGCCCTGCGGCGCGACCTGCAGCACGCGGGTGCTCAGGTGTGGCCAGGCAATGCCGACGGCAAAGCCCACGGCCATCATGGCGATGCAAAGGGGGGCCAGCACCTGCCAGTTGCCGCTGCTGGGCGAGGGCATCAGCACTGCCATGCCCACCAGGCCGGCGAGTGCCAGCACCGGTGCGAGGCGGATCGCCAGCCTGGCCCGGCCGCCGTTGGCGCTGGAACTGATGAGCGAGCCCAGGGTCCAGCCCGCCGACATGATGGCGGCCAGGTAACCCGATGCCAGCGGCGTCTGCGCATGCAGGACCTGGAAAAACAGCGGCGAAAAAATCTCGGTGGATGTGACCGTCATTCCCAGCAGGCCCATTGCCAGGTAGAGCGCACCCATGGGGCCGGGGCGAAACGCATCCCGGGGCAGCAAGCGGTTGGTGGCGCGCTTGTCGATGCTGACGAGCAGGGCGCTGAGCGCAACGGCCGCGCCCACGCCGGCGGCATTCCAGGCGGCCTGGGTGCTGACGCTGCCGGCGGAAACTGCAAACACCGCACCGGCCAGCAAGAAGAGCTGCGTCCAGGCCACTTGCGAGGGTTGACTCTGCACAGTGTTGTGCCGCGGGATCACGCAAACAGCCAGCACCGTGAACAGCGCCGCCGCGGGAATCAGCGCGCCGAAGGCCATGCGCCAGGCGTCCATCTGGGCAAACACGCCGCCTATGGCCGGCCCGACCAGGGTGGCCACACCCCACATGCCCGACAGCAGGCCTATGGCCCGGGACCACAGGGCTTCCTCATACAGCAGGCGAATCATGGCGTAGGGCAGGGCCAGCAGCAGGCCGCCGCCAAAGCCCTGCACCACGCGCCCGGCCAGCATGACGGGCATGGAGGGCGCCAGCGCGCAGGCCAGTGAGCCTGCGGCGAAGATCGCGGCGCCGAGCACATACGCAAAGCGTGGCCCGAGCCTGCCCAGCACCTGCGTTGCCATCGCGGCGCTGATGATGGAGGCCACCACAAAGAGCGCGGTGTTCCAGGCGTAGTACTCCAAGCCGCCGATGTCGCGCACCACGGACGGCAGGATGGTCGTGCCTATGTAGAGGTTGATGGCATGCAGGGCCACGCCGCCCACCAGCGCCAGCGTGCGCACGGCGTTGACGCCGGTCAGCAGGGCCGCCCAGCCTGTGGGTGCGCGGCTCATGCCAGCGCTTCAGGCCCGAAAGCAAGGCCGTCGAGCTTGTCGGGGTTGCGCATGATGTAGATGTTGGTGGCCTTGCCTTCTTCGTTGTAGGCAAAGGTGATGGCCGCGGCGATCTCGCCGTTGTTCGCGCGCAGCTGGATGGCGTGGCCGCCGTTGATCTCGCAGGGCAGCCATTCGTAGGCGGCCCAGTAGCGCGCCAGCTGGGTGCTGATGAGGGTGAGCACGCTGCCCTTGCCCTGAAAAACGCCTTCGATGGAGCTGACCTTGCCGCCGCTGTCGGCGCAGACGGCGATGTCGTCCGAAAGCAGATTGGCGAGCGCCTCGGTGCTGCCCGCAGTGATGGCTTCGCGAAAGGCGTTGAGCAGGCCGTCCTGCACCTGGGGCGGCGTCACGTGCCGCACCTTGCCCTGGGCGATGTTGACGCTGGCGCGCGACACCAGCTTGCGGCAGGCGGCCTCTTCCATGTCCAGCATCTCGGCGATCTGCGGGTAGGGCGTGTCAAAAATCTCGTAGAGCAGGTAGGCGGCGCGCTCCTTGGGCGTGAGCCGCTCCAGCAGCAGCAAAAAAGCCATGCTCAGGGATGAGGCCAGCAGCGCATGCGTTTCGGGCGTTTCGTCGGTGCTGGTCTGGATCGGTTCGGGCAGCCAGGTGCCGACATAGTCGACCCGGCTGCGCTGGGCGTCGCGCAGCATGTCTATGCAATGCCGCGTGCAGAGGGTGGTGAGCCAGGCGGCCGGCGTCGCGATGCTTGCGTGGTCGGCCGCCAGCCATTTGATGAACACGTCCTGCACGGCGTCTTCGGCATCGGCCCGTGAACCGAGGATGCGGTAGGCCAGGCCGAACAAATGCCTGCGCCTTTCTTCAAACACGGCGGTCGGGTCGATGGTGCTCATGGTGCGCCTTAGCTTCGCTCAGTGTGCCGAGACCTGGATGCGGTTCCAGAGGTTGATCATGCCAATGGTAGCCGTCAGCGCGCCGATTTCCTTGTCGCTGAACGACTGGCGCAGGCGGCCGCGCAGGCTGGCGTAGTCGGTCTTGTGGTCGAGCAAAGTCAGCGCTTCGGTCCAGGCCAGTGCGGCTTTCTCGGCTTCGCTGAAGTCGTTCACATGGGCCCAGACGACGAGGCGGTCCAGCCTGTCCTGGGTTTCGCCGTCTTCACGCGCTTCGCGCAGGTGCATCTTCACGCAGAAGGCGCAGCCGTTGATTTGTGAGGCGCGCAGGTGGATCAGGTGGTGCAGCTTTTTATCCAGGCCCTGGGCGCCTATGGTTTCGCTGACCTTGAGCAGGGCGGGGAAGACCTCGGGAATGGCGAGGTCGATACGGACGGGGGCGGTGTTGGCGGTGGTAGCGGTGGTGGCAGTCATGGTGGTTTCCTTTAAAAAAGTCTAAAACTGGGTGTCACACCGTATTGACGATCCAGCTTTGCCGTTTGTGACGCCTGCCTCCAAAAAAGAGAAAAAATAAATGAAAAATCGCCTGAACCCCGGCGGATTCAGGCGATGGCGGCGGTGTGGCGGCTGGAATCAGTGGCCGTCGGCCAGCAAGGCGTTCATCGCCGAATAATCCAGCTTGGCACCCAGCAGTGGCGACAGGTCTTGCCTGAGCAAGGCTTCGACACTGGTTTTGGCATGTTCATAAGCCACTTGAAAAGGGGCCGGCCCCACGCTGAGGCGCCGAACGCCCGCCGCCTGCAGCGCGGCAATCGCCGGCAGCCCGGGCATGGCCATCACATTCAGCGGCATGTTGACGGCCGCGCTGATTTCCTGCACCTCGGGCAGGGCCGTCAGGCCGGGCACAAAAGCACCGTCGGCACCGGCCGCCCGGTAGAGCTGGAGGCGTTCAACACTGGCCTGGGCCGGGCTGCCCTGGACCTTGAGCCGGCGCAGATAGACGTCGGTGCGGGCATTGATGAACAGCGGTGTGCCCTTGAGCGCGGCGCGTATCGCGCCTATCTTGCCCGCCAGCAACTCGGGCGCGTCGCTGCCGTCTTCGAGATTGATGCCCACAGCGCCCTTGCCCGCGAGTTCGGCGGCCAGCCGGCCCACTTCGGCCGGGTCGGCGCTGTAGCCGTCTTCCATGTCCACGGTCAGCGGCACTTTCAGCACGCGCGTGATGTTGGCGACGGCGTGCAGCAGTTCTTCAGGCGGCAGCGCGCCGCCGTCGGCATAACCGCAGGCCCAGGCCAGGGAGGCGCTGCTGGTCGCGACGGCGCTGGCGCCCGCGGCTTCAAAAAGCTTCGCACTGGCGGCATCCCAGGCATTGGGCAACAGCAGCAGGCTGCCGGCCTGGTGGAGTTTGAGGAACTGCTGGTGGTGAAGGGCTTGCATGGACTGTCTCCTCTGGAAAAAGAGTAAGCCGCCAGCTTAGCAAGGCGCGGCGTCATCACCGGCCATTTCTCGCCCTATATACGCGGTGCTTCGCGGGGAAGCGTTTAGCCCCTGCGAAATTCCAGCTCAAAACGGGCCAGCCCCGCGTAGTCAAATTTTAGGGGCTGGCCGGCCGGCACCGTGAGCACGCCGGCATAAGAACCGGTGATGACCGCCTGGCCGGCCTTCAGGCCCAGGCCGCGCTCGCGCAGGAAATTTGCGAGCCAGTAGAGCGGTGCGCGCGGGTTGCCGTTGGGGTGCCTGGCCTCGGCGCTTTGGGTGGGCTGGTCGCCGGCCTGCCAGCGCAGTTCAAAAGCCGCGGCTTCAGGTGCTGCCAGCTCAGGCCCCAGCCACAGGCCGTTGTTGACCAGGCCGTCGGCCAGCATCTCGGGAAAGGGTAAACCTGTGGGATCGGCATAGCGGCTGGCGCAGATCTCGAGCGCGGCATGCACGCTGCCCACGGCCGCGTCGATGTCGGCCTCGGTATAAGGCTGCTCGCGCGCGGGCAAATCCTTCGCCAGCACAAAGGCCAGCTCCGGCTCGACCTTGACGCTGCCCAGGTCCCTGTCCGCTGGAAACGCCACGCTGCACACCGCGGCGCGGCTGATGGCAGGCTGGTAAATCGGCGCCACCACCAGTTTGCCAGGGCTGGGTGGCGAGGCCTTCCAGCCGCCCACTACCTGGCCCAGGCTGCGCATGACGGCCAACTGCACCTGCCAGGCGTCTTCGAGTTCCAGCGGGCGGCAGCTTTCGGGCAGGCGAGGGCCGGGCTTGGCGCTGTTTCGCCGGGCGGCCAGTTCCGTGGCGGCTTGCGTGATCTGTTCGGGGGTGAGTGGCATGGGTGTCGGGAAGAAGGTGGGGCTGCCTGCGAAGGCGAGTGGGCATTTCAGTGTAGCGGCGCCGGCGGCGGCCCGACCCCTGTAGTATTGGCGGCCTGAGCCGATTTTTGGCGCACTGTTTCATCCAGCAACCCATTCCTCATCATGAAAAACTCCCTGAGCCTTGCTTCCGCCCTGCCTGTTGATGCCGCCGACGCCCTGCTGGTCGGGCGCGTGTGGGTGGAGGGCATGGGGCCGGTGCTGGCACTGGTCACGCCCGAGTCCGTGTTCGACCTGTCCAGCGTGGCCGCCACGGCCAGCCAGCTGCTGGAGTTGCCCGGTGTGGCCAAGGCCGTGCGCGCCGCCGCGCCCTCGCTGCCGCGCCTGGCGGGCACGGCCGAGGTGCTGGTCAATTCCGCGGTCGATGCGCGCAAGCCCGCATTGCCCTGGCTGCTGGCGCCCTGCGACCTGCAGGCGCTCAAGGCGGCGGGTGTGACTTTTGTGGCCTCCATGCTGGAGCGTGTGATCGAAGAGCAGGCGCGCGGCGATGCCAGCAAGGCCGAGGCGGTGCGCAAGGCCGTGGTCGGCGTGATCGGCGACAACCTCAGCAGCATCAAGCCCGGGTCGCCCGAGGCGGACAAACTCAAGGAAGTGCTGATCGCCCAGGGCGTGTGGTCGCAGTACCTGGAAGTCGGCATAGGCCCCGACGCCGAGATCTTCACCAAGAGCCAGCCGCTGAGCGCGGTGGGCACGGGCGCCGAAGTGGGCATACACCCGCACAGCCACTGGAACAACCCCGAGCCCGAGATCGTGCTGGCCGTCAATTCGCGCGGCGAGACGGTGGGTGCCGCGCTGGGCAATGACGTCAACCTGCGCGACTTCGAAGGCCGCAGCGCCTTGCTGCTGGGCAAGGCCAAGGACAACAACGCCTCCTGCGCCATCGGCCCCTTCATCCGCCTGTTCGACGACAAGTTCAACATAGCGCACGTGCGCCGCAGCGACCTGAACATGACGGTGACCGGCCCCGAGGGGTTTGAGATGAAGGGCGGCAGCTCGCTGAGCAAGATCAGCCGCGACCCGCTGGACCTGGTGGCCCAGGCCATAGGCGCCAACCACCAGTACCCCGACGGTTTCATGCTCTTCCTGGGCACCATGTTCGCGCCCACGCAGGACCGCCACGGTCCCGGCCAGGGCTTTACCCATGTGGTGGGCGACGTGGTGACGGTGGCCACGCCGCAGCTCGGCAGCCTGGTCAACCGCGTCACCACATCTGACAAGGCCGCGCCGTGGACCTTTGGCATCTCGGCGCTGATGCAAAGCCTGGCGAAACGAAAGCTGATTTAAGGCAAGGAGGCGACTGCCATGCACACTTCCGCACTCGTGTTGTTCTCCGGCGGGCAGGATTCCACCACCTGCCTGGCCCTGGCGCTGTCCAAATACGAACGCGTCGAAACCGTGGCTTTCGATTACGGCCAGCGCCACAAGGTGGAGCTGGAGGCGCGCCTCAATGTACTGCGCGAAATCAAGAACCAGTTTCCACAGTGGGCCCACAAGCTCGGTGAAGACCATTTGCTGGACCTGGCGGTGCTGGGCCAGGTCAGCGACACCTCGCTGACCCGCGACGTGGCCTTCAAGATGGAAAGCTCGGGCCTGCCCAACACCTTTGTGCCGGGGCGCAACCTGCTGTTCCTCACGCTGGCGGCGGCGTTGGCCTACCGGCGCGACCTGCAGGTGCTGGTCACCGGTGTCTGCGAAACCGATTTTTCGGGCTACCCCGATTGCCGCGACGACACCATCAAGGCCATGCAGCTGGCGCTGTCGCTGGGCATGGACAAGCGTTTCCTGATCGAAACCCCGCTGATGTGGATAGACAAGGCCGACACCTGGCGGCTGGCGCACGACATCGGAGAAAAGTCAGGCCAGCCGCAAGGCGGCGAGGCGCTGGTGAAGCTGATCGTGGAGCACACCCACACCTGCTACCTGGGTGACCGGGTGCACCGGCATGTGTGGGGTTATGGCTGCGGGACTTGCCCGGCCTGCGAATTGCGGGCACGGGGGTTCGAACGGTATTCGGCAGGAGCCTGAGTTTCTTGCGCCTTCCCCCGCTGGGGGAAGGCGGGGATGGGGGCCTGCGGCGTGCGAACCATGACCACCTCTGCCACATCAAAGAGCCCCCATCCCTACCTTCCCCCAGAGGGGGAAGGAGTAACACCCGCCTAGGTCCGAACGAGGCTCTCCACCACGCAGCGCGTCACCACGGGCGGCTCATCGCCTAGGTGAAACGCCAGCTTGCGCTCCCGCAACACCACATCGCTCGCGGTGACGCGGTCGAAGCGGCGCAGGTGCTCGGTCCATGATTCGTCGACGATCTGCTCGACAAAGCGTCCCGGCTTGTTCACGTCGCGCAGCAGTTCCCATTCCAGCGCGCCCTGGCGCAACCGGCTGCGGCGGCTTTCCTGCATCAGCGCGCGGAAGTCGTCGGCGCGCGCCGGGTCTATCAGGTATTCGATCGTCACCACCACATTGCCCACGCCGGGCGGCTCTTCGGCCACGGGCGCCTTGAACTGGCGCGAGGGCGTCATGTCCTCCTCGATGCTGAGGTCGGACACCAGGCGCTGCGCCACCAGCATCACCACCGTGCCGCTGGCGGCGGCGACCAGCAGGCCGGTGGAGACGCTGCTCAGGGTGGACACATGGCCCCACAGCGCGGCGCCGGCGGCGCTGGCGCCCATGATGGCCATCTGGTACATGGACATGCCGCGGGCGCGCACCCAGTCGGGCAGCGCCAGTTGGGCCGATACGCTGAGCGAATTGGCGCAGGTGATCCAGGCCATGCCGTTGAGCACCATGGCCGGCACCGCGACCCAGGCGTTGGGCGCAAACGCCATGACGGCCATGGAGACTGACTGCAGCATGGTGGAGCGCATCACCAGCACGTCGCGCGGCATCATCTGGCGCAGCCGCGGCAGGTTGAGCGCGGCCACGATGGCGCCCGTTCCCATGGAGGCCAGCAGCAAGGTGAAGGTGCCGGCATCGCCACCGTGCAGGCCGCGGGCCACCAGCGGCAGCAACGCCAGCAGCGCGGTGGAGTGGAAAAAGAAGATGGCGATGCGCAGCAGCACCGAGCGCAGGCGCGCCGACTGGCTGACGAACTGCAGGCCCACCCGCATGGCGCTGACCAGGCGCTCGCGCCCCAGCGGGCTGGGCGCGTGGTCGCGCCGCCAGCGCATGATGACAAAACCCGAGATCACCGACAGCACGGCGTTGAGCACAAAGACGTATTCGGTGCCGGCGCCGGCGATCAGCGCGCCGGCCACCAGCGGGCCGACGATGCGCGAGGCGTTCATGGACACGCCGTTGAGCGCCAGCGCGGCGGGCAGTTGCACGCGCGGCACGAGTTCAGGCACGATGGCCGCGAACACCGGCCAGCGCATCGCCAGGCCCACGCCGTTGGCGAAGGTGAGGGCCAGCAGCAGTGGCGGCGTCATCACGCCCGAGATCACGGTGATGGAAAGCAGCGTGGCCACCACGGCCACCCAGAACTGCGTCATGATGAAATAGCGCCGCCTGTCCAGGATGTCGGCCAGCGCGCCGCTGGGCAGGCCCAGCAAGAACACCGGCAAAGTGGAGGCCGACTGCACCAGCGCCACCCAGATCGGCGAGGTGGTCATGGAGGTCATCATCCAGGCGGCCGCCACGTCGTTCATCCACATGCAGATATTGGCGACCAGCCAGGTACTCCACAGCATGCGGAACACCGGGCGCCTGATGGGCGCCCAGGCGGAGAGGTCGGCGGCGCTGGGCGGCGTTGGGGCCGGGCTGGCTTCTTCGGGCATTCAGCGGGCTTCCTGGACGTTACTTTGCTGGAGGCGGTACAGCGCGGGCGATCCGTCCGGCTGCTTTTCGAATTCCCAGAGCTTGTTGTGAAAGGCCGCGGCAGTGGGTCTGTGCGCGATTGACACGATGCCCCCGTTCACCGACCTGACGTGGGCGAGCAGTTTTTCGTAAAGCGTCTTTTCGGCCACGTCGTCCAGCGCGCTCGTCGCCTCATCGGCAAAGATCCAGCGGGGCTTTTTCAACAGCACACGAGCAATCGCCAGGCGTTGCTGTTCGCCGCCCGAGAGCTTCTGGCTCCAGGCATCTTCCTCATCAAGGCGGCTCGAGAGTTGCGGCAGCAGAGCGTCGTCAAGCGCCTGCTTCAGGGCTTCGTCGCTGTAGCTGGCCGCGGGCTCCGGATAGGCCAACGCGTCCCGCAGTGGACCATTCGGGAAATAGGGATGTTGCGGGATGAACATCGCATCGTCGGGCCGTGCGATGCTGCCGCTGGCAAAAGGCCAGATGCCCGCGAAGGCGCGGAATAGCGTGGACTTGCCGCTGCCGGAGGAGCCTTTCAATAGAACATGGTCTCCCTCGCCGACGTGAAGTGATGTCTTTGCAAGAATGACGGCGCCTGTGGGCAGAGCAAGGTTCAGGTCCTGCGAATCGAGTGCTGCCGAATGGGTCGTCAGCAATGCCGCGTTGGCTTGTGTCTGCGCCAGCATGCTGTCTTCAAAGCTGGTCAGGCGGTCGGTGGTGGCGATCCAGCCCGCAAAACCCGGGGTGCCCGGCGGGCTGCTGTAGTTGTCGATAAACCAGCTGAGCGAGTCCTGGACCTTGCCGAAGGCCGAGGAAATCTGGATCAATTCACCAAGCTGGATGGCGCCGCTGAAAAAACGCGGCGCTGCCACGAAGAAAGGGAAGATGACGGCGGCCTGGCCGAAAAAACTGGTGAACCAGATCAAGCGCTTCTGCGCGCGTATCAGGTTCAGGTAGTTGGCGAGCACGGTGGAAAACCGGCCGTCAAGCTGGCCGCGTTCCACAGCTTCGCCACGGTCCAGCGCGATGGCTTCGCTGTATTCGCGCACACGCACCATGTGATGGCGAAAATTGGCTTCATAACGTTGTTGCAGAAAGCTGAGCTTGATCTGGGGTTTGCCGATGTAATGGGTCAGCACGCTGCCGACCAGGCAATAGGCGACCGCGGCCCAGACCATATAGCCCGGGATGACATAGCTGCCGCCGCCCAGCGTGAAAGCAAAAGGACCCGACAGGGTCCAGAGGATGCCGACAAAACTGACCAGCGTGACCACGGCATTGAGCAGGCCCATGCTGAGGGAGATGGTGTAGTGCGTATAGAGATTCAGGTCCTCCTGGATCCGCTGGTCGGGGTTGTCCGGACTGGTGTTGGCGACGGACTCCTTGTCCTTGCCGGTGGACGCATACCGGGCCAGCTCCATTTTGTAGAAAGCCCGGTTGGAGAGCCAGCGGCTGAGGTAGTCCCGCGTCATCCAGGAACGCCAACGCATTTCAAGCAGCTGCGTGAGGTAGAACTTGTAAACCGCAATGATGATGGCGCCGAAGGCCAGGTAGGTAAAGCGCCCCAGTTGCTGCCAGAAAACGGGTTGGTCCTTGTTCTGAAGCGCGTCGTAAAACACGCGGTACCAGTCATTGAACTGCACGGCCATGTAGACCACTCCGAGGTTCAACAAGACGATGGCCAGCAGCAGGCCGCGCGCCTTCCATTTTTCTTCCGACCGGAAGTAGGGCGCTGAAAGCGCCCAGACCCTTGCACAGAATTGTCTGAAAGCGCTGAACTTGGCAAGCAGGCCGGAAGGGGGCGTCTGGTTCATGGCGGGTGTTCTTTGTTGTTCGAAATTCAGGAAATCTGGTTGGACACACCGCTGGCCACATGGCCCGAGGGCACATGCTGGGCGGCGGAATTCACGTGGCCGGTCTGGTCATCAAAGAAGAAGTCGGGCTCGAATTCGCGCAGGAACTCGCCCTTGGCCAGGCCGCCCAGGAACATGGCCTCGTCGACCTCGATGTTCCATTCCATCAGCGTGCGGATGGCGCGCTCGTGCGCCGGGGCACTGCGCGCGGTGACCAGCGCGGTGCGTATGCGCATGTGTGAGGTGCCGACCTGCTGCAGCCGGTGCAGCGCTTCAAGCAGGGGCTTGAAGGGGCCGGCCAGCAGCGGCTGGGAAGCCTTGTCGCGCTCGTGCTGCTGGAAGGCGGACAGGCCCTGGGCCTGGAACACGCGCTCGGCTTCGTCCGAGAACAGCACCGCGTCGCCGTCAAAGGCGATGCGCACTTCGTTGGGATGGGCGTCGCTGGCGCGCACCGAATGCGGGTAGACCTGCGCGGCCGGCACGCCCGCGGCCAGCGCGTCGCGCACGTCGCTCAGGTGGGCCGACAAAAACAGGTTGGCGTGCAGCGGCTTGAGGTAGCGCCAGGGCGCCTCGCCGCGGTTGAAGGTGCCGCGCTCAATCTTGAGGCCGTAATGCTGGGCCGAGCGAAACACGCGCATGCCCGAGACCGGGTCGTTGCGCGAGAGGATCACAACTTCCACGCGCTGCGCGGGCGCCGCCGGGCTGGCGGCCTCGCCGGCACTTTCGGGCGCGTCGTTGAAGGCCAGCAGTTTTTTGACCAGCGAGAAAGCCACGCCGGGCTTGGCCGGCACATCCAGGCGTTCGAGCTGCAGCTTCATGTAGGCCGCGTCTTTTTTGACACCGGGCGGCGGCGCGGCTGTCATGCCGCTTTCAAAGACCTGGTTTTCTTCCTCAAAATCAAACAGCGCGCGCGACGAAATCGCCACCACGAGCTGACCATCCAGGGTTGCTGCCATTTTTGTGTGCCTTGTCTGGGTTTCAGGAGGGGGTTTGTAACTCGAGTGTGCACCATTGCCCGTAGGAGGGGGCTTCAACAGGCCACTCATCGGCCCTGACGATCTGACGCACACCGCGCGCAATCAGTTCCGCAGCGCGTATGACACCGGCGTGGGTGATCCACAGCGTGTCGGGCTGGCCCTGCAGGTCGTCAAAGGCCGAAGCCACGCGGGCCATGATCTGACTGGTGCTTTCACCGCTGCCGCCCACGGGGTAGTCGGCAAAGCCGTCTGTCCAGGCTTGCAGTTCGGCGGGCGCGATGTCGTTCCAGCGCCGGCCTTCCCAGGCACCGAAATTCATCTCCTGCAGCCTGGGGTCGCTGGTGAAGGCCAGGTCGGGCCGCAGTTCGGACAAGGCTTGCGCAAGCTGCGCGCATCGCTGCAAAGGGGAGTGGGCGACGCGCGTGCTGGCGGGCAGCAGCTTTGCCAGCGCTTGCGCGCATCCGGCGGTGGCTGCCGCGTCGGCCGCTGCATCGTGCCTGCCGTAGCAGATGCCGGCGTCAACCAGCGGCTTTGCGTGCCGGGCCAGCCAGAGTTTCATGGCTTGCTACGGATAGGGGTCACAGGCTGATGGCCAAGCCGAAATAAAAAGCGATCTCGCAGACCTGCTGGGTGGCCCCCAGGCAGTCGCCGGTAAAACCCTGCAGCCGGCGCTTGAAGAGCCGGCCCATCCACAGCAGGGCAATGACGGCAAAACTGCAGGCGACGATGAGGTTCAAGGCGTCGAGCGCCAGGGCGGCCAGCGCCAGCGCCACAAAACACCAGGCAAAACCGACCAGCAGCGCACCCGGCGCAATCTGGTCAGCCAGCGGCTTGGACTTGGAGGCGGCCGTATCGCCCACATGGGGCAGCAGGTAAATCAGCAGCAGCGGCAGGCCGCGCGAAACCACATGGCCTGTCCACAGCGCGGCGCAGATGTACCAGCTCGCAAAGGGGGCTTCTTCCCAGCCGGTGGGGGCGCCTTCGACCGAACCAAGTATGGCCAGCAGGGAGATTTTGGCAAGCAGGGCCAGCACCAGCGCCATGGCGCCGAAAGCCCCTATGCGCGAGTCTTTCATGATCTGCAGCGCGTGCTCCCGGTCGTGGCCRCCACCCAGGCCGTCGGCCGTGTCGGCCAGGCCGTCTTCGTGAAAGCCGCCGGTCAGCAGCACGGTGGCGGCGGTGGACAGCGCCGCAGCCACCAGTGGTGTGAAGCTGGTGTCGGGCAGCATGGCCTGCATCAGGGCGTACGCGGCCGCGGCGAAGGCGCCGGCCAGGATGCCGACACCCGGGAAGTGGCCCGCGCTGGCGCGCAGCAGTTCGGGGCTGTAGCCCACCCATTCGGCCAGCCGCCCGGTGACGGGGATGCGCGTGAAGAACTGGACGGCGAGCAGGTACTCGCGGACAAACTGGGCGATGGCGGTCATGTGCTGCCCCTTGTGTTTTCTACGCGTCTTCCCGGCCGCTCACGCCGGCGGATTCGAAGCTGGCCATTTCCCTGAGGAAATTCGCGGCCGACTGCAGCAGAGGCCAGGCCAGCAGCGCGCCCGTACCTTCGCCCAGGCGCAAGCCCAGGTCCAGCAGCGGGCTGGCCTGCAGGTGGTCCAGCAGCAGGCGGTGGCCGTGCTCGTCCCCGCGGTGGCAAAACACCATGTAGTCCTGCGCGGCGGGCGCCAGGGACCGGGCCACCAGCGCGGCCGCGCCGGCGATGAAGCCGTCGACCAGCACGACGCGGCGCTCGCTCGCGGCTTGCAACATGGCGCCGGCCATCATGGCGATTTCAAAGCCGCCCAGGGCGGCCAGTGCGGCAAGAGGGTCGGTGGCGCCGGCGTGGCAAGCCAGGACATCCGCCAGCACCTGGCGTTTGTGGGCGAGCTGGGCGTCGTCAAGCCCGGTGCCGCGGCCCGTGGCGTCATGGATGCCGACGCCCGCCATGCGCGCGAACAGCAGGGCGGCGGCCGAGGTGTTGGCAATGCCCATCTCGCCGAAGGCAACCACATTGCCGGGCAGCTCGCCCACGATGTCCATGCCGGCCTGCAGGGCGGCGCGCGCCTGCGCTACCGTCATGGCGGGTTCGTGGCGGCTGTTGCGCGTGCCGTGCGCGATCTTGCGCGGCAGCAGCTGTGGGTGCGGCGCGAGTTCGGCCGCGACGCCGGCGTCCACCACCCGCAGGGCAAAACCGTGCTGGCGCGCAAAGACATTGATGGCGGCGCCGCCGGCCAGCATATTGCCGACCATCTGCACGGTGACGGCCTGCGGATAGGCGGAAACGCCTTCGGCGGCGATGCCGTGGTCGGCCGCGAACACCACCATCTGCGGCTCGCGCAGCGCGATGGTGTCGCTGCGCTGGATAAGGCCCAGCTGCAGCGCCAAGTCCTCAAGGCGGCCCAATGCGCCCAGCGGCTTGGTCTTGTGGGCAATCTTGTGCCGCAGCCTGGCCTCTAGCGAGGCGTCGGCAGTGGGTTCAATCGCGGGAAGAAGCAGAGTGGGAAAGTCGGGCGCGTTCATCGGTGATTTGCTTGAGGCAGGCAGGGCAGAAGCACGACGGCGCGCTACCCTCCGGTTGAGGGATTCGTTCTGAGGGCACGGGCATGATGTGCGGCAGCTTGACGCACCAGCATTCTGCGTCTCCCGCCACCATGCCGCAGCGCAGGCCGGCGCCGCAGCGCGGGCACACCGAGGTGTTGGCCTGGGCAGGCCTTGCCGGTGGTGTGCCTTGTGCGTTCATGGCGGCGCCTAGCTTTGCAGGAAGAGCCGGTAAACCGGGTTGGCGGTTTCCTCGACATGGGGATAGCCCAGAGTGTCGAGGAACTCCTTGAAGGCTTTGTTGTCGGCCTTGGGCACCTGCAGGCCCACCAGGATGCGGCCGTAGTCGGCGCCCTGGTTGCGGTAGTGAAAGAGGCTGATGTTCCAGCCCGGCCGCATGCTGGAGAGAAACTTCATCAGCGCGCCGGGCCGCTCGGGGAAGATGAAGCGCAGCAGGCGTTCGTCCTTGGACAGCGCGCTGTGCCCGCCCACCATGTGGCGTATGTGCTCCTTGGCGAGCTCGTCGTGCGTGAGATCCAGGGTCTTGAAGCCGTGGCGCGAGAAATTCGCGGCGATCTTTGCGCTTTCGCCCTTGGCCGAGGTGGTCAGGCCGACGAAGACATGGGCCTTGGCGTCGTCGTTGATGCGGTAGTTGAACTCGGTCACGCTGCGCGGGCCGCCGGGCAGCTCGCCGATGACTTCGCAAAAGCGGCGGAAGCTTCCGCGCTCTTCGGGAATCGTCACGGCGAACAGGGCTTCGCGCTCTTCGCCGACCTCGGCGCGCTCGGCGACAAAGCGCAGGCGGTCGAAGTTCATGTTGGCGCCGCACAAAATCGCGGCGTAGGTCTCGCCCTTGGTCTTGTGTTTGGCCACGTACTGCTTGACGGCGGCCACCGCCATCGCGCCCGAGGGCTCGACGATGCTGCGCGTGTCGACAAACACATCCTTGATGGCAGCGCAGACCGCGTCGGTGTCGACGGTGATGAATTCATCGACCAGCTCGCGGCTGATGCGGAAAGTTTCCTCGCCCACCAGCTTGACGGCCGTGCCGTCGGCAAAGAGGCCGACGTCGCTCAGGGTGACGCGTTTTTTCGCGTCGACCGATTGCAGCATGGCGTCGGAGTCGTTGGTCTGCACGCCTATGACCTTGATCTCGGGCCGCACGGCCTTGATGTAGTTGGCCACGCCGGAGATCAGCCCTCCGCCGCCGATGGCCACGAACACGGCGTCGAGGCGGCTGGAGCCCAGGCTTTGCAGCTGCATGAGGATTTCCATCGCGATCGTGCCCTGGCCGGCGATGACGTCCGGATCGTCGAAGGGGTGGACAAAAGTCAGCCCGTGTTTTTTCTCGAGCACCACGGCGTGGCCGTAGGCGTCCGAATAGCTGTCGCCGTGCAGCACGACCTCGCCACCCCAGGCCCGGACCGCGTCGACCTTGAGCTGCGGCGTGGTGGTGGGCATGACGATCACGGCGCGCGTGCCCAGCTTTTGCGCGCTGAGGGCCACGCCCTGCGCATGGTTGCCGGCCGAGGCGCAAATCACGCCCTTCTTGAGCTGCGCCGGGCTCAGGTGGGCCATCTTGTTGTAGGCGCCGCGCAGCTTGAAGCTGAACACCGGTTGCTGGTCTTCACGCTTGAGCAGTACGGTGTTTTTCAGGCGCAGGCCGAGATTTTTGGCGGGCTCGAGATTGGATTCCACAGCCACGTCGTAGACCCGCGCCGTGAGAATTTTTTTCAGGTAATCAGCGGGGCTGAGTGGCTTGCCGGGCTTGGCCGACGGGGCTGTTTTGGGGGCGGAAGTGGCGGATTTGTTAGGGGTGGGCATGTTTTTCTCGCAGCCTGACATCATAGTGGGGCGAGAAAACGCGTGGCACCGAAGCAGCGTCCCCAAGAAAAAAGGCCCAGACCTTGCGGTCTGGGCCTGTAAATCCACCCTTAGAGGAGGTGGAGGAGACAACCAGTGCACAAAATACCTTGGGCCCCGAGGGCCATCTGTATTGGTGCGATGATTTCAGTATAGCGGAGCGATGTTGCGCTGCACAATATCTTGTGGCACAAACTCCACATATTTCACGGTTTCAGTTATAAATTTTATGCATAAGGAGTGGAGTTTATGGAATGCACGGTGAGCTGGACGGGCAACAGCGCAAATACGGGGTCACGGTCCAACATGAGCTTCCTCGCAGAAACCGGTAGCGGCCATACCCTGGTGATGGACGGCGCGCCCGATGCGGACAAACCTGAAAACGGCGGCGCCAACCTCGCGCCCCGGCCCATGGAGACGGTGCTGGCCGGCACCGGCGGTTGCACGGCCTACGACGTGGTGTTGATTCTCAAACGCGGCCGGCAGGATGTGCGCGGTTGCTCCGTCAAACTGAGCGCCGAAAGGGCGCCCGTGGACCCCAAGGTGTTCACCAGGATCCACATGCACTTCGTCGTGACGGGCAAGGGCTTGTCCGCCAGCGCGGTGGAGCGCGCCGTCGCCATGAGCCACGACAAGTACTGCTCGGCCACCATCATGCTGGCAAAGACCGCGGACATCACCACCAGCTTCGAGGTGCTGGAGGTTTAAAAGCCGGATAAGACCCGGCCTGCGGCGTTAAAGGTAATGCGCCGTCGTCGTCATGACGCGCGCCGCCGAGCGCATCAGCGCCTTGACCGGCTCAGGCAACTGCAGGGCGCCGGCCTGTTCGGCCTCTCGCGCATGCAAGGCCTCGTCGTCTTTCATCTGCGCCACGATGGCGCGCGATTCATGGTCGCCCTGGGGCAAGCGCTCCAGGTGGCCGGCCAGATGGGCTTCGACCTGGCGCTCCGTTTCAACCACAAAACCCAGGCTCAGGCGGTCACCCAGCCGGCTCGCGACCAGCCCCAGGCCGAAGGCGCCGGCGTACCAGAGAGGATTGAGAAGGGAAGGGCGCGCGCCCAGTTCGTCCAGCCGGGCCTTGGTCCAGGCCAGGTGGTCGCCTTCCTCGCGGCTGGCTTGCAGGAAGTGCTCGCGCAGTTCCGGGTCGCGCGTGCCCAGCGCCTGGGCTGCATACAGGGCCTGCGCGCAGACCTCTCCTACATGGTTGACTCGCATCAGTGCGCCTGACAAGGCCTTGTCCTGCAACGCCAGCTCGGTTTTTTCACCGGGCACAGTAGGGCAGGCGCGGCTGGCGCGTGGGGTGGCGAAAAGGGTGCGCAGTGCGCCGTCGGCGGCATTCAGCGCGGTGTCGAGCGGGGTGGTCATGGCCTCATGTTAGCGCCGGGACTGCTCCGTGGGAACGCCCATGAAAAAAGCCCCCGTGAGGAGGCTTTTTGCATGAACGGCCCGGTTTGAAGCCGGGCAGAGGTCCTGGTTAGAACGTGTGGCGAATGCCCAGGGCGATGTTGGTGGAGCCGACGCCGGCTGCCGAGGTCACGCCGCCGAGGAAGCCGTTGCCGCCTGGGGCAACCTGGCCCTGGCCTTTGTTGTTGAAACGGGTCAACACGGCATTCAGGTTGGTGCGCTTGGACAGTGCGTAGGTGTAAGTGAAACCGTAGGAGTCGGTATCGGCATTCACCGTGCGCTTGTCATCCAGGCGGTTGAAAGCCACAACCCAGGTGTGTGGGCCGGTGGTGAGGCGGTAGCCGATGTGCATCAGGCGTGCATCCTGGCGGAAAGCCGCGTTGTAGGCGTTCTGGAATGCCGCGCCGATAACCGCGCTGCCCGTGGAGGTCGTGACCGAAGATGCAATCGTGGAGATGCCGCTTGGGTTGTCGTCCTTGATGGTGGCGTACTCGCCGTACAGGGTGCCGGGACCGATGTCGACTGTGGCGCCGATGAGGTCATTGGTCAGGGATTTTTGGCCCAACTCATTGTTCTTGCCGTTATGGCCGTAGCCCACGGAGAAACCGTCGCCCTTGTAAGTGGCCATGCCACCCCAGAACCTGCTTGCGGAATTGCTGCCGGCGACTTCGCCTGCGCCGTACATCAGCAAGGCGGTGAGGCCGCCGGTCTGGATCGCGTACTGCAGCGTGTTGCTCAGGCGGATGTCGAATGCGGCGGGCAGGCTGGCGACCTGGCCGGCAGCCAGACTGGACTGGGTCTGCGATGCATCAAACTGTGCAGCCACCAGGTAGCCGGGCGTGTATTGGCGACCGACCGTAAAGGCGCCGAAGGGGGTCACCAGGCCGACATAAGCCTGGCGGTCAAACAGGTTGTTGGCCAGGTTCACGCCGAATCCGCCGGTGGCGAGCGTGGTGTTCACGCCGGTAATCAACGCGTCGCGGGTTGCGACGGGGATGGGAACACCCGTCAAACTGGCCGCCACCGAGGTGGAGACGCGGTCAGGCATTTGAGTGCCGGAGTTTGGGCGGTTCTGGACGGAACCGGTGTCGAGTTCCAGGCGGTTTTCAAGGGTGAAGATGGCCTTGTAGCCGCCGCCGATGTCTTCCGAGCCGCGGAGGCCGAAACGTGAACCTTCCATGATGCCGCTGGCGATGGTGCTTACGGAGCCTTGGCGCAGGCCGCTAACGTGGTTGTAGCCCGCATCAAGAATGCCGTAGACGGTCACGGTGCTTTGCGCCATGGCGGCCGAGGTGGACAGAAGTCCCATGATCGCAGTTGCAACGAGGGTCAGTTTTTTCATGGAGTCTCCAGGAGTTGTATTTAAAAAGCGGTGAAATGGCGGAAGTTTTGACGCCCGTCTTACCCTGCGGGCTGTCTTTGTGAAGGCAAGATTAATGGTGATGCCCTGAGCCGTAAAGAGTGCCATTACGGGGGGTATCACTTTCGCGACAGGGGAAAACCCGATGTTTTTGCCGCCGGTGCAAAGTCCGAAAAAACAGCGGGCGCGCCCCTCATTTCCCGTCCTTTCCCTCTGGCGCGGCGGCTCTAGCGCCTTGGCGCGGGCAGGCGGGAAGCCCCTGCGGGTGATGCGTGAGCCTGTCTTAGGGCTGGGCCTCTATTTTGCACAGCGCGTGGTAAGTGAGCCACATTCCGGCTTCCCATCCTGCCAACTTCATCAGCAAAATCATTGCCGCGTTGTCGATTCAATTGACATGGCGCAACGAAGCACACGGAATTCGGCACGTTTCACCAAAACGATGCATCCGGCGGAAAAAGCGCCATTTTGGTGTGTTTGCGCCGCATCAAAAGGCATACGTGGCCGAAGTGATGCTCCCGTAGCAGGCGCAAGGCCTGATGTGTCGCGAGGCACCAACAATCGGGCGTGAAAGTTGCTAATGGAGCGACAAGGGCTTTGTGTGATTTGTGACAGATCGATTTAAATCGACCTGGGGTAGTCAGAAAAGCCCTTTAAATGTTCGCAATCATGTGTTTATGTGTTTTCCACCTTTTTGGAGATTTTTAATGATGAAGAAAAGCCTAGTTGCACTGGCAGTGCTGGCCGTTTCCGGCGTGGCATCTGCGCAGTCCACCGTGACCATCTACGGCCTCGTGGACGCATGGGTCGGTACCGTCAAGGACAACAACCTCAGCCGCACCGGCGTGAACGTTCCACACCCTTTTTCCGGTAGCGGCGGCGGCCTGCAGACCAGCCGTTTCGGCCTGAAGGGCTCTGAAGACCTCGGCGGCGGCCTGAAAGCCAACTTCCTGCTGGAAGCCGGCTTTGACCCCAGCACCGGCGCGGCCAACAACTACACCAACCCCTACACCGGCGCGACCTCCACCGCGATCTTCGGTCGTCAGTCGTGGGTTGGCTTGTCCGGCGGCTTCGGTGAACTGAAGCTCGGCAAGATGTGGACCCCGTACGACATGGTCAAGGGTTCTGGCGCTGCCGGCTTCGACTCGCTGCTGTTCGCGCCTTCCACCAGCGTCTGGGCCAGCAACAACTACTCCGACCGTCCCGGCAACTCGATTTACTACGAGACCCCCAACTTCGGCGGCTTCTCCGCTGCCGGTATGTACAGCTTCGGTGAGAACAAGACGGCCGCTGTCGGCGCCGGCAAAATCATCAGCATGAACGTCGCTTACGCGAACGGCCCTATCGGCGCTTCCCTGGCTTACCAGAGCGAGAAAGCCACTTCCGCCGCTACCGCCGTCAAGTACACGCAGTTGAACGGTTCCTATGACTTCGGCGTCGTCAAGCTGCTGGGCGCTTACGGCAACGTGAAGAACGGCACCACCCCAATCACCGGCGTGGCGGCAGACAAGACGAAGGAATACCAGATCGGCCTGGATTTCCCTGTCACCAGCGCCCTGACGCTGTCCGGCGGCTATGCACGCTCCAAGAGCACCTTGCTGGCCGGGGCTCCCGACCTGAAGCGCACCGGCTATGGCGTGGCTGCCCTGTATGCCTTGTCCAAGCGTTCGAACCTGTACGCTGGCATTCAGACCGGCAAGGAAACCGGCGGCGCGACTGAGCGCAAGACCAGCACCTACGGCGTCGGCATTCGCCACACGTTCTGATCCGGTTTTGGCCTGAGTTCCAGCCCCGCCTTTGCGCGGGGTTGCGTGGAAAGCCGCTTCCCGGAAGCGGCTTTTTTCATTGGCCGGGCGAATATCAGCCAAAACCGGGTTTTTACGAGCCGGAATCGCGGGTTGGGGCGGGCGTTGTTTCTTTTCCACTCTCCGCCCTTTGTTTGTGGTTTGAGCACAACGGGTTGACTGTTTTTTCGGGCATTCCTTTGCGAATTGGAGGCCAGTCTGGTGCAATAGAGCCAACTTCCCGAAAGGGGGTTGGCCCGGGTCTCTGGTGGAGCCATGAAGACGCAAGTCCGAATTGGTCCCCGTGCCGGAGCCCTATGTTTAACCTTGGAGAAACTCTCAATGAAAAAGACCCTTATCGCTTTGGCCGCACTCGGCGCGATGGCTGGTGCAGCACAAGCTCAGTCGACCGTGACCATCTATGGTCTGCTCGACGCAAACATCGGTAGCTACAAGACCAACCAGGTCAGCGGCGCCGCAATCTCCGGCCTGAGCCAGGCCAAAATCGACTCCGGCGGCCTGAACGGTTCGCGTTGGGGCATTCGCTTCAGCGAAGACGTCGGCGGCGGCATGGCTGTCATCGGTAACCTCGAAAGCGGTTTCAACATCGACGCTGGTTCCTCCGCTCAAGGTGGCCTGCTGTTCGGTCGTCGTGCCAACGTTGGTATCTCCAGCGGCTTCGGTACCGTGACCATCGGTCGTAACTCCAGCTCCTACGATGACGTGTCTGCTGACCACGCCATGATGGGCGCTACCCTGTTCGATCCTTCCAACACCAACAACGGCTTCAGCACCGCTCAAGCTGCTGCTATCGGTACCCTGGCTGGCAACGCTGTTCTGCTGAACCACAACGGCACCGGCTCTGGCGCTCACGTGACCTGGGTTGGTTTCAACACCCGCTTCAACAACAGCGTCAAGTACGTTTCGCCTAACTTCGGCGGCTTCACCGGCTCGTTCATGTACGCCTTCGGCGAAGACAAGACTGCAGCTGTCAGCGCAAGCAACACGGTTTCTGCCAACCTGAAGTACGCAAACGGCCCTCTGGTTGTTTCCGGCGGCTACCAGTCCGAAGGTGCAGCTCGCACCGCCACGACCAAGCCTGCTCTGACCAACACGCTGCTGAACGTTTCTTATGACTTCGGCGTTGCCAAGGTCGGCTTCGGTGCCAACCGCGCCAAGTTCAAGGACGTCATCACCACCTTCGGTGCAAATGGCGTTGCAACTGCTGCCCACGAACTGGCAGCACAAAAAGAGTACAGCCTGAGCGTTGCAGTGCCTCTGGGCGCAACGACCCTGAGCGCTGGCTATGCACGCTCCAAGGGTGACGATCTGGGTTCCAGCACTGGCTGGGGCGTCCAGGCTCTGTACTCTTTGAGCAAGCGTACCACCCTGTACACGGGTGCCGTCAGCACGAAGAACTACTCGAACGTGGCTAGCAACACGATGGCGATCGCTCCTACCAGCAGCATCACCCGTACCACCACGTACGCAGCTGGCATTCGCCACACGTTCTAATTTGAAGCTGGCTTAACGCCAGTTTCTTATGAGAATCTAAAAGCCGCCCCGGGGAAACCCGAGGCGGCTTTTTTTATGCAAAAAATCTTGTAGACAACTGAAACCTTTCCGCACGCGCCGCGTTGAGTTATTGGCTTCCTTGTTTCCCGCATGCGCGCGAAGGCGTTAAGCCCGGCCTGTTGATGCGAATGCTCGCTATCTTCTTCATGCACACATTGCCCCATCATTTTTCTTTGACAGCGTTGCGTACATTCGTCGCCGCCACCTGCCTGTCGCTGCTGGCAGCCTGTGCGGGGATAGAAACAAGCGCGCCCGCAACCGGCCAGGACGTGCAATGGACATCGGCTTCGCCTGCAAGTTCGAGCGCAAGCTCTTCGTCGATCCCAGATACCGTCAAATGGCAACACTGCGCATTTCCGGGCAAAAAATCCACACGCTATCGCGCCGTGCGGTTGGACGGGCGCGATGCGGTTCTGGGCGAATCGGACAGCGCCGCCAGCATGTTGCGGCAGTATCTCCGCGTTGAACCTTCGGAGCTGGGCAAATTGAGTTTTTCCTGGAAAGTACCCAGGATGATCGCCGGCGCCGACATGACGCAGCGCGACGGCGACGATTCACCCGTGCGCGTGGTGCTGGCTTTTGAAGGCGACCGCTCGAAGTTTTCCGCCAAAAACGCCATGCTGTCGGAGTTGGCATTGGCGTTGACGGGTGAGCCTATGCCCTATGCGACCCTCATGTATGTGTGGGGCAACCACAGCGCACCCGAAAGCGTGCTGATCAATACCCGTACCGATCGCATTCGCAAGGTGGTGATTGAATCCGGGCCCGCGCGGCTGGACCGCTGGCTTGACTATGAGCGCGACATTCGTGCCGACTATGAAAAAGCTTTCGGCGAAGCGCCGGGCGCGCTGGTCGGCATCGCCATCATGACCGACAGCGACAACACCCGGCAAAAAACCAGTGCCTGGTATGGTCCCGTCAGCCTCGTGAACAAGCCCCTGCTTCCCGCAGCGGTCCCCGCCATGAGCGCCGCATCGGCCAGGCTTTCGCAAAGCCCTGTGTTTGCTCCGCCATCCCTTCAAGACTAATATTTAAATTGTGCTGAACTCGGGACCACTCTGACATGCGCGCTCCGGCCACCCTTCCAAGCCTTACAGCTGCCTCCTCCCTCCCATCTGCTGTGATTGACAGCGCAGACAGTGCAGACGGCTCCGACCGACCACCCCAATTGCGCGCCAGCGGCCGTGCCTTCGCGCAGATCGTGCAGTACCACCCTGAACTGACAGCTTTCCGTCGTGACCTGCATGCCCACCCCGAGCTCGGTTTTGAAGAGGTCTACACTTCCAGCCGCGTTGTGCATGCGCTCAAATTGTGCGGCGTCGATGAGGTGCATACCGGCATCGGCAAAACCGGTGTGGTGGCCGTCATCAAGGGACAGCAGACCGCCAAGGCAGGTGCAAGACCGATGGTGGGCCTGCGCGCCGACATGGATGCGCTACCCATGACCGAGCACAATGAGTTCGGCTGGAAGTCTTCCAAGACCGGCTTGATGCACGGTTGCGGACACGACGGCCATACCACCATGTTGGTGGGGGCGGCTCGCTACCTGGCCGAGACACGCAACTTCGCCGGCGACGCCGTGCTGGTGTTCCAGCCGGCGGAAGAGGGCCGCGGCGGGGCCGACGCCATGATCAAGGATGGCCTGTTCGAGCGCTTCCCTGTGCAGGCGATCTACGCCATGCACAACTGGCCCGCAATGCGGCCTGGCACCATAGGCATCAACCCCGGCCCCATGATGGCTGCGGCCGACCGCATCACCATTGAGGTGACCGGCAAGGGTGGCCACGGCGCGCATGCCTACCTGACAGTGGATCCAGTGCTGGTGGCCGCTCACATCATCACCGCGGTGCAAGGCATTGTGTCGCGCAACGTCAAGGCCATGGACAACGCCGTGATCAGCATCTGCGCCGTCCAGGCGGGCGACCTGGGCGCCATGAGCGTGGTGCCCGAAACGGCCTTGCTGGTGGGTACCGTACGCACCTTCAAGCCCGAGGTGCAGGACCTGGTTGAGCGCCGCCTCAAGGAGTTGTGCGCGGCCGTGGCCCAGGGCTTCGGCGCCACCGCCACCGTGAAGTACGAACGCATCTACCCGGCCACCATCAATTCACCGGCCGAATACGCGCTGGCCACCGCTGTGGCGGACCAGCTCGTCGGCGCGGAAAACGTGGTGAGCAACCTCGAACCCAGCATGGGGTCGGAGGATTTTTCCTTCATGCTGCGCGTCAAGCCGGGCGCTTACCTGCGCCTCGGCCAGGGCGAACAACTGCCCGACGGCAAGGGCGGCACCACGGGCGGAGTGGGCAGCCGCTTTCTGCACAACAGCTGCTACGACTTCAACGACAGCGTGCTGCCACTGGGCTCGGCCCTGTTCGCGGGCATTGTGGAGCGCTCGCTGCCGATGGCCTGAGGTCCGGCGCGCCGCGCCATCAGCTGTTCTCAGGCGTAGCGCTTGTTGCGCAAATTGTTTTTCATTTCCTTGAGCACCGGCTGCAGCTTGCTGCCTATGCGCAGTGCCACGCAGGTCGCCAGGATGTCGATGATCATCAGGTGCATGAGGCGCGACACCATGGGGCTGTAGCGGTCATAACCTTCGGGATGGTCGGCCGCCAGGTGGATGTTGCCGGCTGCGGCCAGCGGTGAACCAGTGACGGTAATGACGATGGTGGTGGCGCCGTTTTTGCGCGCGATGTCGCAAGCGTCCATCAGGTCGCGCGTGCGGCCCGAATTCGAAATCACCACCACGCAGTCGCCCGGGCCCAGCAGCGAGGCGCTCATGACCTGCATGTGGCCGTCGCTGTAGGCAATGCTGGTGATACCCAGGCGAAAGAACTTGTGCTGCGCATCCTGCGCCACGATGCCTGAGTTGCCCACGCCGAAAAACTCGATGCGCCGGCCGGTGTTGTAGGTCGCCAGCAGCGCGTCGGCGGCCCTTTCCACGGCCACAGAACTTGCGTCATTGCGGTATTTCAAAAACGCCGCCACGGTGTTGTCTATCACTTTGACCATCACGTCGGCGGTCTTATCGTCGGCGTCCACGCTGCGGTGGATGAAGGGTACGCCCTCACTCACACTGCCCGCCAGCTTGAGCTTGAAGTCCGACAGGCCGTCGTAACCCATGCTGCGGCAAAAGCGCACCACGGTGGGTTTGCTCACATGCGAGCGGCTGGCCAGCTCGGTGATGGGCAGGTTGGCAAAGGCCCGAGGGTCGCTCAGCACCAGGCGGCCCACGCGTTGCTCGGCGGGGGCGAGTGAAGGTAACGAAGCTTTAATTCGATCAAGCACAGAGCATGTCTCCAACGAGGCCTGGCATCTCTACCAGCCAGAAGGGGCCGCGGAACCGGCTTTGCCGGGCCGCAGGCGCAGCGGCCCCCTCGGGGGGCAGCGAACCACACGCAGTGGGGAGCGTGGGGGCTAACATTCTTCCGACCAACAGTAGCCGTCGCGGGCGATCATCGCGCTTGAGGCACTCGGCCCCCAGCTACCGGCGGCGTAGGGCCGCGGTGCGCCGGAATCGTTGCTCCAGCTGTCAAGGATGGGCTCCACCCAGCGCCAGGCCTCTTCCTGTTCGTCGCTGCGCACAAACAGGTTGAGCCGCCCGTCGATCACGTCCAGCAACAGCCGCTCATAGGCGCCCACGCGTTCGGAGCCGAAGCGCTTGTCGAAATCCAGGTCCAGCTGCACCGGCGCCAGCGAAGGGGTCCCGCGGCTGTGGCCGTTGCTGGAGCGCTGGTCGGCGCCCTGGGCCAGCAGATGCAGCTCCAGCCCGTCCTTGGGCTGGAGATTGATGACCAGCCGGTTGGCTACGTTGGAGCCTGCCGTGGAACTCTTGAAAATCGCGTGCGGCGCCGGCCGGAAGTTGACTTCGATATGCGCATCGCGGCCGGCCAGGCGCTTGCCGGTGCGTATGTAAAACGGAACACCGGCCCAGCGCCAGTTGGCGATTTCGGTGCGCAGCGCGACAAAGGTTTCGGTCCGGCTGTCCGGAGGCACACCTTTTTCGTCGCGGTAGCCGGGCACGGCCTCGCCGTCGATGTTGCCGGCCGCGTACTGGCCGCGCACCACGTGCTGGCTCAGCGTTTCAGGCGTCCAGGCCTTGAGCGAGCGCAGCACCTTGAGCTTTTCGTCGCGGATGGCGTCGGCATGCGAATTGATCGGCGGCTCCATGCCGATGGCGCACAGCAGCTGCAGCGCATGGTTCTGCACCATGTCGCGCAGCGCGCCTGTGCTGTCGTAAAAGGCGCCGCGCTTTTCTACGCCCAGGTCCTCGGCGATCGTGATCTGGATGTTGGCAATGGTTTCGCGGCGCCACAGCGGCTCGAACAGCGAATTGCCGAAGCGCAGCGCGAACAGGTTCTGCACCGAAGGCTTGCCCAGGTAATGGTCAATGCGAAAGATCTGCTGCTCGCTGAGCACGCTGCGTACCGTCTTGTTGATGGCGCGGTTGGAGGCCAGGTCATGGCCCAGTGGTTTTTCCAGCACCACGCGGGTTTGCGGGCCGTTCAGGCCGGCAGCGGCGATCTGCTCGCAGACCGTGGTGAACAGGCTGGGCGCCGTAGCCACATACATGACCACCACATCGGCGGGGCGTTGCTGCAGCTTGGCGGCCAGCGCGGCGTAATCGGCCGGGTTGGACAGGTCCATGCGCAGATAAGCCAGCATTGCGGCAAAGCGCGAGAACTCTTCTTCACTGGGGCGTTTGGCGAGCTCGACGTTGTCGAACCGCGATTTGATCAGCGCGCGGTACTGGTCATCGGACAGGTCGTCACGCGCCACCCCCACGATGCGTCCGCCTTCCGGCAAGGAGCCGTGGCGAAAGGCCTGGAACAGCGCCGGCATGATCTTGCGCCACACCAGGTCGCCGGTGCCGCCGAAGAGGATAAGGTCAAAACTCATGGTAAAAAAGTGTCTTGGTAATTAAGTTTCATATTCTATTGGCATAATGGTAACTCGACCCTGAACCCGCGCGATCCACGCCGCCAGGCGCATCGCGGATGTTTCATCCAGGCCACTTTGCGTTTTTCCCAGCATCCCCGCCATGACCAAACTTGACGCCCTCAAACAGTTCACCACCGTCGTTGCCGACACCGGCGACTTCAAGCAACTGGGGCAGTTCAAGCCGCAGGACGCAACCACCAACCCCTCGCTGATCCTCAAGGCCGTGCAAAAGGCCGACTACCAGCCCCTGCTCAAGGACACCGTGGCGCGCTTCAAGGGGCGCGCCCTCGACGAAGTCATGGACCGCCTGCTCGTGCGCTTCGGCTGCGAAATCCTGTCCATCATCCCCGGCCGCGTTTCCACCGAGGTCGACGCCCGCCTCAGCTTTGACGCCAATGCCACCTACACACGTGGCGAGCGCATCGTCGAGCTTTACCAGGCCGAAGGCATTCACATAGACCGTGTGCTGATCAAGGTCGCCGCCACCTGGGAAGGCATACAGGCGGCGGAAAAATTGGAGCAGCGCGGCATCCACACCAACCTCACACTGCTGTTTTCCTTCGCACAGGCCGTGGCCTGCGGCCAGGCCAAGGTGCAGCTGATTTCGCCCTTTGTCGGGCGCATTTACGACTGGTACAAAAAATCCGCGGGCGCGGCCTGGGACGAAGCCGCGATGGCCGGCGCCAACGACCCGGGCGTCAAATCCGTGCGCGAGATTTACAACCACTACAAACACTTCGGCATCGCCACCGAGGTCATGGGCGCGAGCTTTCGCAATGTGGGCCAGATCACCGCGCTGGCCGGTTGCGACCTGCTGACCATCAGCCCCGAGTTGCTCGGGCAGCTCGCGGCCTCCGATGCGCCGCTGTCGCGCGCTCTTGATGCCAAGGCCGCCGCCGCGCTGGACCTGCCCGCCGTCAACTATGACGAGGCTGGTTTCCGTTATGCGCTCAACGAAGACGCCATGGCCACCGAGAAGCTCGCCGAGGGCATACGCGCATTCGCGGCCGATGCCGTGAAGCTCGAGCAACTGATGCTGGCGGCCTGAGCATGGCCGTGCAGTCCAGACCCCGCTGCGACCGTGCGCCCGCCTGGTCGGCGCTGCAGGCCCGCTTTGACGCCCATGGGAAGTCCTTCGACCTGCGCCAGGCTTTCGCGGCCGATGGGGAGCGCTTTGCGCATTTCAGCCAGCAGGCCCCGCACGTCTTTGCCGACCTCTCCAAAAACCTGATCGATGGCGGTAGCGAAGCGCTGCTTCTGGAACTGGCCGCGCAATGCCGGCTTGAGCAGCACCGCGATGCCATGTTTGCCGGCGAACTGATCAACGGCACCGAGCAACGCGCCGTGATGCATTTTTTGTTGCGGAACCCGGCAGCCGCAGGCATGAGCGGCGATCTCGCGCGGGTGCATGAGACGCTGGACGCCATGCTGGCCTACGCCGAGCAATTGCGCGCCGATCCCGCCATCACCGACGTCGTCAACATCGGCATAGGCGGCTCCGACCTCGGCCCGCAGATGGCGGTATTGGCGCTGGCCGAATTCGCCATACCCGGCAAGCGCTTTCACTTTGTCTCCAATGTCGACGGCGGTGAATTGGCAGGCGTGCTGCAGGGCCTGAAGCCGCAAAGCACGCTGTTCCTGGTCGCGTCCAAGACCTTCACCACCACCGAGACCATGACCAACGCGCATTCGGCCAGGCGCTGGTTTGAGTCGCAGGGCGGTAGGGACGTCGCGCGGCACTTCGCGGCGCTCACGACCCATGTCGCGGCGGCGAATGCTTTCGGCATCAAAACCACTTTTGGCTTTTGGGACTGGGTGGGTGGGCGATATTCGCTGTGGTCCGCCATAGGCTTGCCGATTGCCATCGCCATAGGCGCGGCGGGTTTCCGCGAACTGCTGGCCGGGGCGCATGCCATGGACGAGCATTTCCGCACGGCCCCGCTGGCGCGCAACCTGCCGGCGCGGCTGGGTTTGCTCGACGTCTGGTACCGCAATTTTTACGGCTTCAGCAGCCGCAGCATCGCGCCCTACAGCAGCGCCTTGCGACGCCTGCCGGCCTATTTGCAGCAGCTTGAAATGGAAAGCAACGGCAAGCGAGTCGACGCAGAGGGCCAAGCGCTGCCTTTCGCCACGTCACCCGTTCTGTGGGGCGAGCCCGGCACCAACGGCCAGCATGCCTACTTCCAGATGCTGCACCAGGGCAGTTCGGTGGTTCCCGTCGAATTTGTGGCCGTCAAGCAGGCCGGCCACAGCCTGCCGGGCCACCATGCCACGCTGCTGGCCAATGTGCTGGCGCAAGCGCAGGCGCTCATGCAAGGCAAGGAAGACAACGGCGGCCACAAGCATTTCCCCGGCAATCGGCCCAGCACTTTTTTGCTGCTGGAGCGGCTCACGCCCGCCAGCCTTGGCGCCCTGGTTGCGTTGCAGGAACACCGCGTGTTTGTCAGTGGCGCGATCTGGGGCATCAACAGCTTCGACCAGTGGGGGGTCGAGCTCGGGAAAGTCCTGGCCAAAGACATTGAGCCCCGCCTGCGAAGCGGGGATGTCTCCGGGCTTGACGGCTCAACGGCCGGCCTGCTGCGCAAAATTACCGGTTAATTTGCGCAAAGCCGTGCGTTTTTTCCATTGCGGGACCGTGCGCATGCGTGGTCAACTTGCCGCTTCACCGATTTTTTGACGACTTTGCATCATGGTTGCACCCGCTCTTCCTTCCCGTGTTTTTTCCCGTTTTTTAGTGCTCGCCGCCGCGCTCCTCGCACTTGCTCTGGCCACCGGCTGCGCAACGCGCCCAACGGCGGATGAAGATTCGGATACCGAAGAGCCAGCCAGCCAGGGCGGCACCGTAGGCCTGGCGGAAGGGGTGACCGGCACGGCCTGGGCCCAGATGTCGGCGCCGCCTAAAGCGGGAGAGCTCAAGCCGGACGACCTGAAGTGGGAGATATTCCGGGTGCCCGGCAAGCAGCCGGCCAGCTATAGCTACGTGCGCCACGACGGCCGTGACGCGGTGCTCGCCAAGGTCGATTCCTCCGGCAGCATCCTGCGCCACCGCCACCGTATTGAACCCGAGCAACTCGGCCTCGTGCGCTTTTCCTGGAACGTGCCGAACGCGGGGGCGGGCGCCAACCTGAAGCTGCCGCAGCTTGAGGATGTACCGGTGCGGGTGGTGCTCGCCTTCGAAGGAGACCGCTCACGGCTGTCGATGAAAAACTCTTTGCTGTCGGAGTTGAGCCGCTTGCTGACCGGCGAAGAGATGCCGTTCGCAACGCTGGTTTACTCGTGGTCGCGAGTCAGCCAGCCCGGCGAAGTCCTCGTCAATGAACGCACAGATCGCATACGCAAAATCGTCGTTGACTCAGGCGACCATGGCTACAACGAGTGGCTCAGCTACGAGCGTGATATCCGGGCCGACTACCGCCGGGCCTTTGGGGAAGACCCGGGCGCCTTGCTGAGCTTCGCGGTTTTCACCGAAGGCGAAAAAAATGAAGGTCAGCTGCAGGCCTTCTACGGGCCGCTCACGCTGGTGCCGGCCACGGCCGTCGCACGCAAATAGCGCCGCGGCCGGCCCGCGCCTTGACGCCGGTCCGGCCTTGGATTGACAGAGAATCCAGCATGCGCATTGCACTCACGGGCGAGGCCCTGATCGATTTCACCGCCAGCGAAGCCGGTACGCTGGCGTTCCTGGGACACGAGGGGGGCTCGCCGCTCAACACGGCCGTCGCCTGTGCGCGCCTTGGCGAGCCCACCGGTTTCCTCACGCAGCTGTCGACCGACTTGTTCGGCGAACGCCTGATGCGATTTTTGGAGCGAAACGGTGTAGACACCCGTTTCATCTTGCGCAGCGACGCGCCGTCAACCCTGGCCTTCGTCGAGCGCAGCCCCAGTACCAACCGCTATGCCTTCTACACGCAGGGCAGCGCCGACGCCACCTGGGCGCCCGCGCCCTTGCCGCAGTTGCCGGCGGAATGCCGCTTTCTTCACTTTGGCTCCATCTCACTCTTGCAGGAACCTGCCGCCACGCGCATCACCGCCCTGATGGCGGCCAACGCCGGGCGCCGCGTGATCGTTTTCGATCCCAACGTGCGGTCCAGCCTGATTCCCGATATGGCGGCCTACCGCGCGCGCGCCATGGCCTGGGTCGCGATGGCGGACCTGGTCAAGCTCAGTGACGAGGACGCGGAGCTGCTGGCGCCTGGCCGGCCTGCCGGTGCCTTGGCCGCGGATTGCCTGCAAGCCGGTGCGATTGCGGTGATCGTCACGCGGGGTGCCGGCGGCGCCACGCTCTGGCGAGCGGGGCACGAGGCGCTTGCCGTGCCGGCGCCCCGTGTCGAGGTGGTCGACACCATTGGCGCGGGCGACACTTTTACGGCCGGACTCTCGGTCTCGTTGTTGGCGCAGGGTGTTGAGCACCCTGCCCAGCTCGCCGAACTGGGCGACAGCGCATGGCGCGAAGTCATGCGCTTCGCCGTCATGGCCGCCGCGCTTAATTGCACTCGCGAAGGTGCTGATCCGCCGACGCTGCACGCCGTTCGCGCCGCTCTCGCGCGGGGGGACGAGTAGTGCCCCACTTCCCAGCTGCGGTTTAACAGAGTCTCACGCCCTTGACGAGGAGCGTGCATCCCATGCGCGCCTTGCCTTGGGTTGTAGTTGCGGAATCAGAACTTGTACCCCAGCTGCAAGGTGAAGCAGTTCGGATCCAGCACCACATCAATCGTCTGGCCCGTGCTCAGGGTGCCGCGGGTTTTCAGCAGGGTCTTGGTGTAGCTGCCTTCCACAAACCATTTGTCATTGAGGTTGTAGACGGCGCCCAGCTGGAAAGACGGGGCCAGCTTGGACTTGAAGGACACGCCGGTGGGCGGGCCGCCGGGGTTGGTCAGCGCGGTCAGCAGCGCGCTTCCCTGCTCCTTGTAAAAGCGCACATACGACAGGCCTGCGCCCAGGTAGGGCCGAAACCGGGCGTCGGCCTCGAAGAAGCGGTACTGGCCTATCAGCGTGATGGGCAGGGCCTTGGTTTCGGCCACCTTGCCGAAGCCCGCCAGCACACCGTCGCCGGTGACGTCATGCCGGAAACCAAGCCCCAGCGGCAGGTGCAGGTTGAGATGGTCGGTCGCCATGTAGTTCACCGCGCCCGTCACCCGCGTATCGTTGCTGACCCCCACACGCACATTCGGTATGTTGCCGCTGAGCGTACCGCTGTCCACAGAAGGCTTGATCCGGGTGACGCCGGCCGACAGGGACCAGGTGCCTGCCTGCTGCGCAAAAACGGGGAGGGTAGACGAGGCCATGATGGCCGCGGCGATCAGGTGGTGTCTGGAAAGCGTCATGGGGCGAGTCCGGTGATGTGGCTGGGTGACTGTTTTAAGCTGTTGGAGGTTCATCCAGGGGATCGATGTCAATGGTCATGGTAGCCGCAAGCGCCGGTGCGCGCAGGCCTGCATAGGGGTTTTGTCCGGGCGATGAAGCGCAGACGCAACGGGTTTTATCGATTGAAAACGTTCTTCGTACAAGGTTTGTACGGATGCGCGCAATGCGCTTTTGGCCGGCCAAACCGGCCGCCGTGCCGGTCCCTCGGGGCGCCGCGGTAGTCCTGCACGGCGTCGCCGCCCCGGCAATGCTGCTGCCGGGAATCGCGGTGGGTGCGCGCCGCCTGCATGACATCGACAAGACCGGCTGCTGCTGATCGGTCTGCTGCTGTAGTGCTATGAAGAAAACGTCGGGGGGCGCCTACCCAGCCGGCGAGCAATAGAAAAAACAAGCATAAAAAAAGGGCCGCTGATGCGGCCCTTTTTCATGGAGCAGGTGCTCAGGCAGGCATTACATGCCCATGTCGCCCATGCCGCCCATGCCACCCATGCCGCCAGGCATGCCGCCGCCGGCAGCTGCGTCGTCCTTTGGAGACTCGGCCACCATGGCTTCGGTCGTCAGCATCAGCGATGCCACGGAAGCGGCGTTCTGCAGCGCGGTGCGGGTGACCTTGGTGGGATCCAGGATACCCATTTCGATCATGTCGCCGTAGGTGTCGTTGGCCGCATTGAAGCCGTAGTTGCCCTTGCCGCCGAGAACCGCGTTGACCACCACAGAGGCTTCGCCGCCTGCGTTGTAAACGATTTCGCGCAGGGGGGCTTCAATGGCGCGCAGCACCAGCTTGATACCGGCTTCCTGGTCGGCGTTGTCGCCCTTGATGACGCCGGCAGCCTGCTTGGCACGCAGCAAAGCCACGCCGCCGCCGGCCACAATGCCTTCTTCCACGGCTGCGCGGGTGGCGTGCAGCGCGTCTTCCACGCGGGCCTTCTTTTCCTTCATTTCGACTTCGGTGGCAGCGCCGACCTTGATCACGGCAACACCGCCGGCCAGCTTGGCCACGCGCTCTTGCAGCTTTTCACGGTCGTAGTCGCTGGTCGCTTCTTCGATCTGGACACGCACTTGCTTGACGCGTGCTTCGATGTCGGCAGCGGCGCCGGCGCCGTCGATGATGATGGTGTTTTCCTTGCCCACTTCGATGCGCTTGGCCTGGCCGAGGTCGGCCAGCGTCACTTTTTCGAGCGACATGCCGACTTCTTCAGCGATGACCTTGCCGCCGGTCAGGACGGCGATGTCTTCCAGCATGGCCTTGCGGCGGTCGCCGAAGCCGGGGGCCTTCACAGCCACAACCTTCAGGATGCCGCGCAGGGTGTTGACCACCAGCGTAGCCAGGGCTTCGCCCTCGACTTCTTCGGCGATGATCAGCAGCGGACGGCCGGCCTTGGCGACTTGCTCCAGGGTGGGCAGCAGGTCACGGATGTTGCTGATCTTCTTGTCGTAGAGCAGAACGAAGGGGTTGTCCAGCAGTGCGGACTGCTTTTCAGGGTTGTTGATGAAGTAGGGGGAGAGGTAGCCGCGGTCGAACTGCATGCCTTCGACGACGTCAAGTTCGTTCTGCAGGGACTTGCCGTCTTCCACGGTGATCACGCCTTCCTTGCCGACCTTGTCCATTGCGTCAGCAATGATCTTGCCGATGGATTCGTCGGAGTTGGCGGAAATCGAGCCGACCTGGGCGATTTCTTTGGAGGTGGTGGTGGGCTTGGAGGCCTTCTTGAGCTCTTCAGTCAGGGCCAGCACGGCCTTGTCGATACCGCGCTTCAGATCCATGGGGTTCATGCCGGCGGCAACGTACTTCATGCCTTCGCGGACGATGGCCTGGGCCAGAACGGTGGCGGTGGTGGTGCCGTCGCCGGCGTTGTCGGAGGTCTTGGAAGCGACTTCCTTGACCATCTGCGCGCCCATGTTCTGCAGCTTGTCCTTCAGTTCGATTTCCTTGGCGACGGACACACCGTCCTTGGTCACCGTGGGGGCGCCGAAGGAGCGTTCCAGAACCACGTTACGGCCTTTGGGGCCCAGGGTTACCTTGACGGCGTTGGCCAGGATGTTCACACCCTCGACCATACGTGCGCGGGCTTCGCCGCCGAAAATGACGTCTTTTGCTGCCATGTTTAATTCTCCAGATTCAGTTAATTAAGGGTTTGGTGCGGCGGAGATTTATTTCTCGACCACTGCAAACAAATCTTCTTCTTTCATGACGAGCAGTTCGTCGCCATCGACCTTGACGGTCTGGCCGCTGTATTTGCCGAACAGCACGCGGTCGCCCACTTTCACGCCCACGGGGCTCAGTTCGCCCTTGTCGTTCTTCTTGCCTGGGCCAACGGCCAGCACTTCGCCTTGATCAGGCTTTTCAGCGGCGCTGTCGGGGATGACGATGCCGGAAGCGGTTTTGGTTTCGTTTTCCACGCGTTTGACGATCACGCGGTCGTGCAAAGGACGAAGTTTCATGAGAGCTCCTTGTTTGAGAACACTGGGTTTTGGGAATCAAAAAACACACACGTAAAAGTGAGTGCTTGTTAACTTTGGTGGATTGATAAGGCTTTGTTAGCACTCAATACCATCGAGTGCTAATCATAGGGGCAATTGGGCCGGTTTTCAAGGCGCCGGGGCCGAAAGCTCAGGTTTTGGTACTTTTCGCGTCGCGTCATGGGCCAAGGCTCAGTCGGCCATTCGACGCCCGGACCCTTCCCCGCGTGAATAGTGGCTCAAACGACGGCTGACAACGGGATGGCGTCTGGTCCTACGCACAACACCGCTGCCGAAAACCCGCGATTCAGGGGTCCTCTGGCTACTATTTATTCGGGTGTTACAAGCCGCTTCGTTCTTTAACGGGGTGTTGCGGATTGTGCGTGTCAGGCCGGCAGGCTTTCACAACCGCATTAAGAGTTCGTAATCATGACGCTTCAAAAACCGTCCGACAAGATTTTTCTATCAACCGGCATCCCCGGCCTGGACAACATCCTGGGAGGGGGCCTTATCAAGGACCGCATCTACCTGATCGAAGGCGAGCCGGGCACCGGCAAGACCACCACCGGCCTGCAGTTCCTGGTGGACGGCGCCAAGCGCGGCGAGTCCGTTGTCTACATCACGCTGGCCGAAACCGCCGCGGAGCTCGCCGGCGTAGCCGAATCCCACGGCTGGGCGCTGGACGGCATCCATATCCACGAAGTGCTGCCTTCCGAGAACCTGCTGATGCCGGAGGCCGAATACACCATGTTCCACCCGTCGGAGGTGGAAATGGGCACGACCACGCAGATGATCCTGTCGGTGATCGAAAAACAGAAGCCGACCCGCGTGGTCATCGATTCCCTGTCCGAGTTGCAGCTGCTGGCCGACACCCCCTTGCGCTACCGCCGCCAGGTGCTGGCGCTCAAGCAGTTTTTTGCCAGCCGCTCCTGCACGGTGATGCTGCTGGACGACCGCACGGCCGCCGGCATAGACCTTCAGGTGCGCAGCATCGCCCACGGCGTGATCACGCTGGACCAGTCGGTGAAAGACTACGGCGCCGAGCGCCGCCGCGTGCGCGTGGTGAAGTACCGCGGCATCGCCTTTCGCGGCGGCCTGCACGACTACGACATCCAGTACGGGGGCCTGTGCGTGTACCCGCGCCTGGTGGCGGCAGAGTCGCGCGTGATGGGAAAACGCGTGCAACTGAATAGCGGCCTGCCCGAGCTCGACACACTGCTGGGCGGCGGCCTGGAGGAGGGCACCAGCACCCTGATCGCCGGCCCCCCTGGCACCGGCAAGTCCTCGCTGGCGGCACAGTTCGTCACGGCGGCCGCCAAGCGTGGGCAGAGCAGCGCCATGTTCCTGTTCGAGGAAGCCGCCAACAACTTGCTGAACCGCGCGGACGGCCTGGGCATGGACATTCGCCAACCCTACGAGAGCGGCATGCTGACGATTCAGCAGATCGATCCCGCCGAGTTGTCGCCTGGCGAATTTTCCACGGTGGTGTGCCAGGCCGCCGACCGCGGCTGCAAGATCGTCGTCATCGACAGCATCAACGGCTACCTTAACGCCATGCCGGACGAGCGCTTCCTGACCACGCATTTGCACGAGTTGCTGACCTATCTGGGCCAGCGCGGTGTCGTGACCATCCTGGTGGGCGTGCAGCAGGGCATGCTGGGCGGCCAGATGTCTACCACGGTGGACGCCAGCTACCTGGCGGACAACGTGCTGATGCTGCGTTACTTCGAGCACGACGGCGAGGTCAAGCAGGCCGTCTCGGTATTTAAAAAGCGAGGCAGCCTGCACGAGCGCACCATCCGCGAGTTTTCCATGTCCCGCGGCGGCATCCACGTGGGCGCGCCGCTGCGCGGTTTCCGCGGCATCCTCACGGGGGTGCCCGTCTACACCGGCAGTGATCCTGAACTGGGCGCCTCCCGCGCAGCGAAGTAGTGGAGCGGCGTATCGTCATTTGCGCGCCCACCGGGCGGGATGCGGCGCTGACCGCCAGAGTGCTGCAGTCCGTGGGCATCCACAGCATCGTTTGCCCGACCAGTGAGGAACTCATGCGGCAACTGCCGCTGGGTGCCGGCGCCCTGCTGCTGGTCGAGGAGGTCGTCAGCGGCGCGGCCATGCGGCCGCTGGCGGATTATGTGGCCTCGCAGCCCACCTGGTCGGACATTCCCATCCTGCTGCTGACCCGCAGCGGTGCCGATTCGCTGGACGTGCAGCGGGCCGTGGAGCACCTGGGCAACGTGACGCTGGTGGAGCGGCCGGTGCGCACCATCGCGCTGATCACGGCCACGCGCTCGGCCGTGCGCGCTCGTGAAAGGCAGTACCAGGTGCGCGACGCCGACAAGCGCAAGGACGAGTTCCTCGCCACGCTGGCGCATGAACTGCGCAACCCGCTCGCGCCGATCCGCACCTCCATGGGCATCCTCAAGCACCTGCACCCGGATTCGGGCCAGGTGACGCAACTGCGCAATGTGGTGGACCGCCAGGTCGCTCACCTGACGCGGCTGGTGGACGACCTGCTGGACGTGGCCCGCATCACCAGCGGCAAGGTGATGCTCAAAAAAGGGCGGATCACGCTGCAGTCGGTGATCAACCACGCGGTGGAGATTTCCGGCTCCGCCATGGAGAGCAAGCGGCACAGGCTGGAGGTGCTGGAGCCGGATGGCGTCCATGTCCTGGACGCCGACCATGCGCGCCTCGTGCAAAGCGTGGCCAACCTGCTGGTCAATGCCGCCAAATTCACGCCCGCTGGCGGGCATATCGTGCTGCGTGCGGACGTCGCGGGGCCGGTGGTGACTTTCCGCGTGAAGGACAACGGCGTAGGGCTGGAAGCGGCCTCGCTCGGGAGAATCTTCGACCTGTTCGCCCAGACGCCCGTACCCGGCGAAGCGCCCACTGGCCTGGGCATAGGCCTGAGCCTGGCCAGGCAGTTCGCCGAGATGCACGGCGGAACTCTGCGGGCGACCAGTGAAGGCCTGGGCCGCGGCAGCGAGTTCGTACTGGCATTGCCGGTGGTGCTGGAGGGCGAGCAGCCTGAGCCGCCCCCGCAAGCCGAGGTCGCCGCCCCACCCGCCGGCACCAAAAAAATCCTCGTGGTGGACGACAACGTGGACGCGGCCAACACACTGGAGGCCTTGCTCGGCATGGACGGGTTCACCGTCACCACGGCCTACGACGGCGTCGCCGCCGTGGCCGCCGCCGGGGCCGACCGGCCGGACGTGGTGGTCATGGACATCGGCATGCCCGGCATGAACGGCTACGACGCGGCGCGTCTGATACGCCAGCAGCCGGGGAATGAAAAAGTCATTCTCATCGCCGTCACCGGATGGGGCCAGTCGACCGACAAAACCCGCGCCAGCCTGGCGGGGTTTGACCACCACCTGGTCAAGCCGGTCGATTACGACAGGCTGATGTCCTGCCTTTCGGGCTGAGATGCCAGGATGGGTGCTGGGGGCCGATTCGAGCTTGTCCTACACGGAATTCCTCTCCCGCTGACGGCTTGTCACCCATGCCGGCCCCTAAAGTCGAAGTTCATCCACTCCGAGCCCCAACGGGCTAGCAAGATGTTTCTAGACAGTTTTCCACGCGAGGAAGCGCAGGATAGCCGCGCCATGCGCCCGGCACGTGAGCCGGTGATTGAACCGGTCCGCTCCCGCCATCCCTGGCCGTTTCCGGTGTCCGGCAAGCATTTCGGCCTGCCCAAGCCGCCCTCGGGGCCGCAAGCAGGCGCAGCCGGGCCCGGCGCGGCCGGCAGCAGTTTTGTCACTTGATGGATTTACGCGGGTTCCGTCGATCCGTGAGCAAAGAAGGAGAGGGAGATGAACGCAAAAACCAGTGCGCAGCCGCCAAGTCGCCATGGCGGCGGCCCGAAAAAGCCCGTGGGCAAGCCCGGCAAAAACCTCTCCGATGAATTCGGCAGGGAGGGCACGAACAAGACCATTGCCGAACCCAAAGCCGACAACGAGCCCTCCGAAGAACTGGGTAATACCCGGCATATCGGCAAGACGCCTTACACGCGCGGCTGAGGCGAGGTTTCATTCACACCGCCCGCCACATGGGCCGCCGCACTCCGCCGCACCACCAGCGGCAGAGTAGCCGAGATAGTCGTGCCGTGGGTGGTGTTGATGTCCAGGTGGCCGCCCGAGGCCTCCACCCGATGGCGCATGCCCTGCAGGCCGTGGCTCGAAGCCCTCACGGTGCGTGGATCGAAACCCCGGCCGTCGTCGTGCACGGTGACGATGACGTAATCCTTGTAGCTCAGCAGCGTGATTTCCACGTTCTGCGCCTGCGCATACCGGGCGATATTGGTCAGGGCCTCCTGGACCAGCCTGTAGACGGTGAGCTGTATGGTGTCGTCCAGATCCGCCGGCTCAAGGTTGGTGACGATGCTCAAGCCCGAACGCTGCGCGAACTCACGCGTCAGGATCTCCAGGGCCGGCACCAGCCCGAAATTGGACAGGGAGGACGGACGCAGGTCTTCAATAATGCGCCGCTTCAGGGCGATGCCGCTGTTGAGCGTTTCAATCAGGTGCTCGATGCGGGCGGGGAGGTCGCCGTTGTCGCCTGACAGTTTGGCTTTGATGCGTGTGATGTCCAGCTTGGCTGCCGTCAGCAGCGCGCCGAGCTCGTCATGAAGCTCGCGCGCCAGATGTTCTCTTTCCTGTTCCCGGACCTGCTGCAGGTGGGTCGCCAGTTCGGTCAGGCGGCTGGTGCGCTCCCTGACCTGGACGTTGAGCCGGTCGCGCTCGGCCTGCAAGGCCGATTGCTGGCGCTGCCCGGCCTGCTCCAACGCGGCGGTCTGGCGCAAATACAGCCAGAAGGCCGCAAAAGCAATGGTCGCCACGAAGGTAATTCCCATGCGCGCCAGCAGCAGGGAGCGCCGCACTTCCGCGTAACCGCTGGCGGTGTCCTGGTTGGTTTCCTCGATGAGCTTGCCGGCGCTGTCGCGTATGACGTCCATTTGCTCCTTGCCCACCTCGGTGGTCAGCACAAAACGCCAGGCGTCGTCTTTACCCTCGTTTTTCATGCGGATGGACAAATCCATTTCGGCCAGCTTGCGCTGCACCGTCCGCCCCAGCAATGCCAGTGTGCCCGTCTGGTCCCCCCGCGAGGCGAGCAGCTCGCGCAACTGGTCCTGTGTCTGGCCGATGTCCGCGATGGCGGCTTTATAGGGCTCCAGGTACATGGTGTCGCCCGTCAACAGGTAGCCGCGCTGCCCGGTCTCCGCGTCGAGCACGTCACGCAGCAGCCGCTGGACATGGCTGCGTGTGAGATGGGCTTGCGCGAGCTCGTCCATCGCGGCCCGGGATTTGTCATACGACAGCTCGCTGATGCCGATCAGCGTGAGCACGGCGATCAAGGCGCAGGCGACGTTGACGGCCATTTTGTGGGGGGTGCTTCGCATGGGAGCTTTCCTGGAATTCCTGAAATGGCGCCACCGGCCGGGCGCAGGCCTCTATTGAGTCAAAGCATGAAAAAAGCCACCCGGAGGTGGCTCTATATTGCTGTCATTTTGCAGGCTGCGGCGTAGGACGCCGCGCCTTGCCGCCGTGCAGCGGCCTTGTCCGTCTTTTAGCTCCGGCGCGGGCTTTCAGCCCTTAACTTCGCTGCGCGAAGTTAGCCTGCGCTGAAAGTCAGACAAGCGCGCTTCGCGCGGGGGCCTTACAGGCCCGCAGCTGCGCGGAGCGCCGCTGCCTTGTCTGTCTTCTCCCACGTGAATTCTGGCTCGTCGCGGCCGAAGTGGCCGTAGGCTGCCGTCTTTTCGTAGATGGGGCGCAGCAGGTCCAGCATCTGGATGATGCCCTTGGGGCGCAGGTCGAAGTGTTCGTTGACCAGGGCCGAGAGCTTTTCGTCGGAGATCACGCCCGTGCCTTCGGTATAGATCGTCACATTCATGGGCTTGGCCACACCGATGGCGTACGCCACCTGGATCTGGCACTGGCGGGCCAGGCCGGCCGCCACGATGTTCTTGGCGACGTAGCGGGCGGCGTAGGCGGCCGAACGGTCCACCTTGCTGGGGTCCTTGCCGCTGAAAGCGCCGCCGCCGTGCGGGCAGGCGCCGCCGTAGGTGTCGACGATGATCTTGCGGCCGGTCAGGCCGCAGTCGCCTTGCGGGCCGCCGATGACGAAACGGCCGGTCGGGTTGATCAGGTAGCGGGTGTCTTTGGTCAGCATACCCTTGGGCAGCACCGGCTTGATGATTTCCTCGATGATGGCTTCGTTGAACGATGCCTTCATCTTGTTGGCGGTTTCGCTCTGGTCGGGGCTGTGCTGGGTGGACAGCACCACGGTGTCGATGCTGTGCGGCTTGCCGTCCACGTAGCGCATGGTGACCTGGCTTTTCGCGTCGGGTCGCAGGAAAGGCAGCCGGCCGTCCTTGCGCAGCTGGGCCTGGCGCTCGACGAGGCGGTGCGCGTAGTAAATCGGCGCGGGCATCAGGTCGGGCGTTTCGTCGCAGGCGTAGCCGAACATCAGGCCCTGGTCGCCGGCGCCGATGTTCAGGTGATCGTCGGATGCGTGGTCCACGCCCTGGGCGATGTCGTTGGACTGCTTGTCATAGCAGACCATGACGGCGCAGCCCTTGTAGTCGATGCCGTATTCGGTGTTGTCGTAGCCGATGCGCTTGATGGTGTCGCGCGCGACCTGGATGTAGTCGACGTGGGCGTTGGTGGTGATCTCACCGGCCAGCACGACCAGGCCGGTGTTGGTCAGGGTCTCGGCTGCGACGCGGCTGCGGGGGTCCTGCTTGAAGATGGCATCGAGAATCGCGTCGGAAATCTGGTCGGCGACCTTGTCGGGATGGCCTTCGGAGACGGATTCGGAAGTAAAGAGAAAATCGTTCGCCATTGCGTACACTCCATAAAGTTTGTCGGCGCGTTGCCGGCTGGGGTGCTTCGGCGAACGCTTTAGCAGTTTGGTTTAATGTCGCCCTGCAAGTTGTTCAGTAACTCGGCGACAGCGCCCATTATATGACGGCCTTTTTTTGGCCGGACCGGCCCTTCAATACCCCTTTTACTCCGTCACTTTTTGCCCGATCAATGCCCTGGTTGTTCCGATTCTTCGCCCTCTGGCCGCTGGCCGCCCTGCACGCGCTGGGCGCCGGGCTGGGCTGGCTGGTCTGGGCGCTGAGCCCGCGCTACCGCGCGCAGTTCCGCGCGCATGTGGCGCAGGCCGGCCTGCCGTTCGAGCTGGCACGCCCGGCGATCGCCGAGGCCGGCCGTTTTATCGCCGAGCTGCCCAAGTTGTGGATGCGACCCGCTGCGGAGTCTTGCCTGGGCAATGTGCGCGTGGAAGGCCAGGCCAACGCGGAGCAGGCATTCGCCCAGGGCCGCGGCGTGATTTTTTTCGGCCCGCATTGCGGCAGTTTTGAACTGGGCCCTCAGGCGCTTGCCGAACTCTACGGGCCCATCACCGCCATCTACCGCCCCGCGCGCAAGGCCTGGCTGGCGCGGCTGGAGCGGCTGGCGCGCGACCGCCCTCAACTCACCGTTGTTCCGGCATCGCTGAGCGGCATCCGCCTCATGCACAAAACCCTGAAAGCCAACCACGCCGTGGCCTTGCTGACCGACCAGGTGCCGCCGGAGGGCTTGGGGGTCTGGGCCCCGTTCTTCGGCAAGCCGGCTTACACCATGACCCTGGCGGCGCGGCTGGCGCTGCAAAGCGGGGCCGTGCTGTTGCCGGTAAGCTGCGAGCGCCTGCCGCATGGCAGTGGCTACTTCCTCAAGATATGGCCGGCGGTCCAGGGGGTTGAGCCCGACGACGCCGGCAAGCCACGCGCCGAACTGCTGCAGGCCGTGACGCAGATCAATCGCGCGATTGAAGCCATCGTGCTGAGCCAGCCCGGCCAGTACCTGTGGGGCTACGCACGCTACAAGACACCACGCAAGGAAGCCCCGCTTTGAAGACCGCCCGCCAGATGGCCAGCCGGCTCGTAACCCGCGGCGGCATTCTCTTTATGCAATTGCTGGCCCTGGTGCCGCTTTCGTGGACGCGTGCGCTGGGCGTGCTGCTTGGCTGGGTGCTGTATGCCGTGGTCGGTGCCCGCCGGCGCGTGGTAGATACCAACCTGGCTCTGTGCTTTCCGGCGCTTTCCGCGGATGAACGGCGCCGGCTGAATGTGCAGACCTTTGTGTATTTCGCCCAGGCCTGGCTGGACCGCGCATGGCTGTGGCATGCGCCCAAGGCCTGGGTGCAGCGCCGCGTGCACCTGACCGGCGCCATTGAAGAGCTCGCGGGCAACGCGCCCACGGTGATTTTTTTGCCGCATTTTGTGGGCCTGGATGCGGCCTGGACCGCGGTGGCGCTGCAAATGCCGCGGCCATCCACCACGATTTACACCGACCAGTCCAACAAGCTGGTGGACCGCTGGATACTGCGCGGGCGCCGTCGCTTCGGCAACCTGCGGCTGTTCGGCCGTGCGGCCGGCGTCAAGCCCATCGTCGCGGCGCTGCGTGAGGGCCAGCCGCTGTATTTGCTGCCCGACATGGATTTCGGCCCCGACGACTCGGTGTTTGTGCCCTTTTTCGGCGTGCCGACCGCCACGGTTCCTTCGCTCTCGCGTTTCGCCAGGCTGGGCCGTGCCAAGGTGCTACCCCTGCTGCCGCGCATCACCGCCACCGGCTACGAGGTGCAGGTGCTCCCGGCCTGGGCAAATTACCCCAGCGAAGATCCGGTGGCCGACACCGCGCTCATGAACGCGCGGCTGAGCGACTACATCGAAGCCATGCCGGCGCAGTACTACTGGGTGCACAAGCGCTTCAAGACCCGGCCTGAAGGCGATCCTTCGCTGTATTGAATGGGGCGCGCCCTGCGCCAAAGCCGCTAGCGCAAAAACTCCCGCAGATACGCCGCCACGAGCATCGGCTGTTCGTGGACTATCCAGTGGGTTGCGCCTTCGATGCGCCGCAATGTCATTTGCGGCACATAGTCGTCCAGCCCCTCCAGCAGGGCAGCCGGCAGCGCGGAGTCGTTCATGGCCCATAGCACCAGCGTCGGCAAATGGACTTCCAGCATCTCGCGCGGAATCGTCACGGCCGCCGCGGCCGGATCGTTATGCGGCGGGCCCGGCCGGGGAGGGCGCAGCGGAGAGGCGCGGTAGTAGTTGCAGGGCCCGGTCAGTCCCTGCCGCCAGATGCTGCGGTACTGCTCGCGCAGCGCATCGGTAAGCCAGGCATGCGGGCCGTCGACGGCACCCATGTTGGTGAAAAACTCCCAGAGGCGGCGAAAGTCGTCCTCGGCGAGCCCCGCTTCGGCGTCGGGACGGATCAGGAAATTCATATAGGCGCTGGCGGCCTGTTGTTGCGGCGAGTGCTGCAATTCCCGCAAGAAAGTGCCGGGATGCGGTGAGTTGATGACGGCCAGTTTTTTCATCAAGGCCGGGTGGCCGGCCGCCAGGTTCCAGGCCACGGCGCCGCCCCAGTCGTGGGCAACAAGGCATTCCAGTTGACCGCCCTCAAGCGCGATCAGCGCGGCGATGTCCTGCACCAGGTGTTTGGGCCGGTAGGCGGCGGCCTCCGTGGGTGCGCTGGAGTGTTCAAAGCCGCGCAGGTTGGGCGCGATGCAGCGATAACCGCCGTTTTCAGGCCGGGCAAAGTGCTCGAGCAGGCCGTCCCAGACAAATGCGGCTTCGGGAAAGCCGTGCAAAAACATCAGTACCGGCCGGCCTTTTTCGCCCCTGGCGCGGCACGACAGGGTGATGCCGTGGGGCAGGGCCTGCAAACTGGTTTCAATCATGGGCGCTACGCTTTTGTGTCGATGCGAAAAGCGCCGGCGGCCTCAATCGTTGATCTCTGGCAAGTCTTCGGGCGCGGCCTTGGCGGGCCTGGCCGGCCTTTCAGCCGGATGGGCCCAGTCCCACAGGTGCTGGGCGACTTCCTCGACGCCGCGGCGCTTCAGGGAAGAAAAGAGTTTGACGTCTCCGCCGCCGGCCTGCAGTCGCACAATGGACAGCGCCCTGGCCGCCTCGGCCTTGTTGAGCTTGTCGGACTTGGTCAGCAGCACCAGGAACTTCAGGCCCTCCTCGACGCGGGGACGGATCACGTCGAGCAGGATTTCGTCGAGTTCGGTCAGGCCCAGGCGCGGGTCGCACAGCAGCACCACGGCCTTGAGGTTGTCGCGCGTCTGCAAATAATTGCCCATCACCTGCTGCCAGCGGTATTTGGCTTCCTTGGGCACGGCCGCATAGCCGTAGCCCGGCAGGTCGGCCAGCACCGCGTCCATAACGCCCTGCTTGCCCAGGCTGAACAGGTTGATGCTTTGCGTACGGCCGGGCGTTTTCGAGGCAAAAGCCAGCCGGTGCTGCTGCGTCAGGGTATTGATGCAGGTGGATTTGCCCGCATTGGAGCGGCCCACGAAGGCGATTTCAGGCACGTCGACGCGCGGCAGGTGCTTGAGTTCGGGCGCGGTGGTCAGGAATTTGGCCGTGTGCAGCCAGCCCATGGCGATTTTGGGATCGGGGGTGTCCGATGCTGCGGGAGCTGTTTTGGGCGGCGGTGCGGAGGTCATGGTCGGGCGGTCCCTGAAGGTCGTTTGCATGCCGGCGGCATGCGTAAATGGGGCCAAAGCCCCAGTGGGCGGGGCCTGGGAGGCCATGAGCCGGCAGGAGGGCCCTGGTGGCTTGCCGCGGCAAGACCCCGAATAATCGGGGGTGCCCTGAAGCCATTGTAAAATCAGAAAGTTATACGTTTTGTGCGCCAACCAATTAAAACCCCCGATATGAAGCTGTTCGTTACTTCCCTCCTGGCCGCTTTGCTGGCCGTGCCCGCCGTATCGTCCTTCGCCGCCGGCGAAGCCGCACCCGCGCACGACGCTGCCGCCCCGGCCGCCGCAGCGGCCCCGGCCAAGGTTGCCAAGCCCGACCTGGTCAAGGGTGGTGCCAGCTTCGGCGCCGTGTGCGCGAGCTGCCACGGTGCCGACGGCAATTCCGGCGTTCCCGCCAACCCCAAGCTGGCGCAGCAGCACCCTGAATACCTCGTCAAGCAACTGCAGGAGTTCAAGGCGGGCAAGCGCAAGAGCCCCATCATGCAGGGCTTCGCCTCGGCACTCTCCGATGACGACATGAAAAACATCGCCTACTGGGTCACCTCGCAAAAAGCCAAGGCCGGTTTTGCGAAGGACAAGGAACTGGTCGCCCTCGGTGAGCGCATTTATCGCGGCGGCGTGCAGGATCGCCAGATCGCCGCCTGTGCGGGTTGCCACAGCCCGACCGGCGCCGGCATTCCTTCCCAATACCCGCGCCTGAGCGGCCAGCATGCCGACTACACCGTGACGCAACTGACGGCTTTCCGTGACGGCGGCCGCAAGAACAGCGTCCCCATGACCCAGGTCGCCGCCAAGCTCAACGACCGCGAAATCCGCGCCCTGGCCGACTACATTGCCGGCCTGCGCTGAGCCGGGGCCTGCTGCGATGCGGGCTTTTCGCTGAAAATACACGCAGGCTGGCTGCAGTATTGTTGAACCCAAGCCGCTAAAACCAATCACACCAAGGCGGGTCTTTCTGATGAAAGCCCGCCTTTTTCTTTTTCCCTTTTCCGGCTGCCATTAGTACTGCAACCCCAAAGTATCGAAACATGAAAGCGCGTCTTCGCACCCATGGCGGCGTTGCAATCCTTGCGAAGGCGTCCAGCCTTCGCTACGGCTTGCGCCTTGCCCTGGGCACGAATCCACCGCTTTCATTTTGTTTCGCTACTTCGGGGTTGCAGTACTCGCCGCTCCCGATTCCATTTCAAGCATGACAGTTTCCACCCAGGGTATGAAAGTCAATTGGGGCTCCCGCAGCTTGCGGGCGTCGGTGGAGCTGCTGTCGTCCATGCGGTTCTCCATTTCGCTGCTGACGGTCATCTGCATCGCGTCCATCATCGGCACGGTGCTCAAGCAGGCGGAGCCGCTGGTCAACTACGTGAACCAGTTCGGCCCGTTCTGGGCGCAGGCCTTCAGCCTGCTGAGCCTGAACACCGTCTACAGCGCCTGGTGGTTCCTGCTGATCCTGGCTTTTCTGGTCATTTCGACTTCGCTGTGCATCGCGCGCAACACGCCGAAAATCCTGGCGGACCTGAACCAGCTCAAGGAAAACGTCCGCGAGCAAAGCCTCAAGGCCTTCGGCCACCGCGCCGAGGCCGCACTGGCAGAGGCGCCTGAATCGGCCGCGCGCCGTATCGGCCAGACCCTGGTGCAAAGCGGCTGGAAGGTCAAACTGCAACAGCGCCAGACACCCGAAGGCGGCGGCTGGATGGTGGCGGCCAAGAAGGGCGCGGCCAACAAGCTGGGTTACATCGCGGCGCACAGCGCCATCGTGCTGGTGTGTGTGGGCGGCTTGCTGGACGGCGACATGATCGTGCGCGCGCAAATGTGGCTCAATGGGAAATCCATTTATACAGGCGGCGGCCTCATCGCCGACGTGCCGCTCCAGTACCGGCTGAGCGACAGCAACCCGACTTTCCGCGCCAACCTGCTGGTGTCCGAAGGCACGCAGTCCAGCACCGCCATCCTGAATCAGCCCGGCGGCGTGCTGTTGCAGGAACTGCCGTTTTCCATCGAGCTGAAAAAATTCATCGTCGAGTACTACTCGACCGGCATGCCCAAGCTGTTTGCCAGCGACATCATCATCCACGACAAGGAAACCGGCGAGAAAATCCCGGCGCGCGTAGAGGTCAACCATCCGGCGCGCCACAGGGGCATCGAAATTTATCAATCGAGCTTTGATGACGGCGGCTCCAGCGTCACGCTCAAGGCCATCCCCATGGCGGCGGCCACCAAACCATTTGAAATCCAGGGCACGATTGGCGGCACCAGCAGCCTGAGCAATGGCAAAGGCGAGGGCGCTGAAAAGCTCACGCTCGAGTACACCGCGCTGCGCGTCATCAACGTCGAAAACTTCGCCGCGGGCGGCAACATGGGATCGGGCGCCGATGTGCGCAAGGTCGATTTGCACCAGGCTATCGATTCGCGCCTGGGCGCGGCGAACAAGACGGTCACGCAAAAAGAGCTTCGCAACGTCGGCCCCAGCGTGAGCTACAAGCTGCGCGACGCAGCCGGCCAGGCCCGCGAATTCCACAACTACATGCTGCCGGTCAAGACCGATCCTGGCGAAAACAGCCCGGCGGTCTACCTGCTGGGCGTGCGCGAGACACCCTCGGCTCCTTTCCAGTACCTCCGCATCCCTGTGGATGCGGAAGGCGGCATGGAGACTTTTTTGCGGTTACGCGCCGCGCTGGCCGACCCCGCCCAACGCGAACTGGCCGTCAAGCGCTATGCCAGCCAGGCCATAGGCCGCGACCGGCCTGAATTGGCGCAACAGCTGGCCGCCTCGGCCTCGCGCGCGCTGGCGCTGTTTGCCGGAAGCGGGACTGGTGCCGCCAACGGCGATGGCAAAACCACGGCCGGCCTTCAGGCGATTTCGGATTTCATGGAAGCCAATGTCCCCGAGGCCGAGCGCAACCGTGCCGGCGAAGTGCTGGTCCGCATTCTCAACGGCGCGCTGTTCGAACTGGCCCAGATGACGAGGGAGCAGGCGGGGCTCAAGCCCATGGCGCAGGACGAAAAAACCCTTGCCTTCATGTCGCAAATGGTGCTCAGCCTGTCGGACGCGCATTTCTATCCCGCGCCCATGGCGTTTGAGCTCAAGGAGTTCACCCAGGTCCAGGCCAGCGTGTTCCAGGTGGCGCGTGCGCCGGGCAAGACCGTTGTTTATCTGGGCTGCGCCTTGCTCATCCTGGGCGTGTTCGCCATGCTCTACGTGCGCGAGCGCCGCGTCTGGGTCTGGCTGGCGCCGGGCGGCCGGGGCGAGGCTGGCAATGCCGCGGGTTCAATGCCAGAATCAGCTGTAAGCAGCCAGGCCACCATGGCCTTGTCCACCAACCGCAAAACGATGGATGGCGACAAGGAGTTCGAGATGTTGAAAACGAAACTGTTGCAGGCGCCCTTATGAATACCTCCACCATCAACACCACGGCGGTGAACACCACCACGCTGAAGGCCGGCGGCGACAGCACGCTCAGTCTCAACGAAGGCTATTTCGCCCGGCGCAACGTGCTGGACTGGGTGTTCGCCGCGCTGGTCGCCGGCGGCTTTCTTTACGCCTTCGCGCGCTACGGCGCTTTCATGGACGTCTATGAAAAAGGCATCCTGCTGGCCGCCATTCCGGCCGCCATCGCGATGGGCTGGTTCTGGCGGCCGCTGCGGGTGCTCATGGTGGTGGTGAGCGTCTTCGCGCTGCTGGGCATTGCGTCTTACCAGGGTGATCTCGCGCGGGCCGATCAGGTGTTCTGGCTCAAGTACTTTCTTTCCAGTCAGTCGGCGATCCTGTGGATGAGTGTGCTGTTTTTCATGAGCACGATTTTTTACTGGCTGGGGATGTTCGCCAAGGGCCAGAGCGGCACGCTGGAGTCGCTGGGTTCCAAAATCGCCTGGGTTGCCGTCGGCATGGCGCTGATCGGCACGCTGGTGCGCTGGTATGAGAGCTACCTGATAGGCGCCGACGTCGGCCACATTCCCGTGAGCAACCTGTATGAAGTCTTCGTGCTGTTTTGCTGGATGACGGCGGCCTTCTACCTCTACTTTGAATCGCAGTACAACACCCGCGCGCTCGGCGCTTTCGTGATGCTGGTGGTCAGCGCCGCGGTCGGCTTTTTGCTCTGGTACACCGTGGTGCGCGAAGCCCATGAGATCCAGCCGCTGGTGCCCGCCCTCAAGAGCTGGTGGATGAAGCTGCATGTGCCGGCCAACTTCATCGGCTATGGCATGTTCTCGCTGGCCGCCATGGTGTCGCTGTCTTACCTGATCAAGCAGCAAGCCGATGAAAAGCAGTGGTACCGGCTCACGCCGCTGTGGCTACTGGGCGTGGTGCTGTGTTTTGTGCCCATCGTGTTTCGCAGCAAGTCGCCGGCCGAAGTGGGCGGCAGCTACTACTGGGTCGGCTACCTCGCGGTATCGGGGCTGATCGCCGCCGGCATCCTGCTGGGCCGCAAGCGCATCGCGGCGCGCCTGCCCAGCTTTGAGGTGCTGGACGACGTGATGTACAAGGCGATTGCCGTCGGCTTTGCCTTCTTCACCATCGCCACGGTGCTGGGTGCCCTCTGGGCCGCCGAGGCCTGGGGCGGCTACTGGAGCTGGGATCCCAAGGAGACCTGGGCGCTGATCGTCTGGCTCAACTACGCGGCCTGGCTGCACATGCGGCTCATGAAGGGCCTGCGCGGCACGGTCGCCGCCTGGTGGGCCCTGGTGGGGCTGGCGGTCACCTCGTTTGCCTTCCTGGGCGTCAACATGTTCCTCTCGGGCCTGCACAGCTACGGAACCTTGTAGCCGGCCGGGGGTCTTTGCTTAGAGCGTAAACAGGCTCTACCCCGGCTGAATCCGTGTAAGAACCTGACGCGTATTCAGACTAAGCCATAACGGATTTATCAAGGACGCCTCCATGCTCATCAAAACCCACGCCAGCGGTTTCGACCACCCTGTTCCCAGCGAGATCACGCCGCAGGGCATTTACCACGGCCGCCGCGACCTGATCAAGCTGATGGCCACGGGTGCCGCGGGCGCGGCCATGGCCGGCTGGGCGGGGCGCCAGGCGATGGCGCAGACGGTGCAAAAACCCGGCAAACTCGCGGCTCTGCCCGGCGGCAAATCGGTGGTGGCCGGTGCGGTGACCATGGAGAAGGTCACCGACTACAAAGACGCCAGCACTTATAACAACTACTACGAGTTCGGCACCGACAAGTCCGATCCCGCCAAAAACGCCCACACGCTGGTGACCAAGCCCTGGTCGGTGGCCGTTGAAGGCCTGGTCAAGCAGCCCAAGACCTTCACACTCGAAGACCTGATCAAGCTGGCCCCGCAGGAAGAGCGCATTTACCGCCTGCGCTGCGTGGAAGGCTGGTCCATGGTGATTCCCTGGGTCGGCTATTCGCTGTCCGAACTCATCAAGAAGGTCGAGCCGCTGGGCAACGCGAAGTACGTCGAGTTCATCACCCTGGCCGATCCCAAAACCATGCCTTTTGTGGGTTCGCGCGTGCTGGACTGGCCGTATGTGGAAGCCCTTCGCCTGGACGAAGCCATGCACCCGCTGGCACTGCTGGCTTTCGGTATGTACGGCGAAGTGCTGCCCAACCAGAATGGCGCGCCGGTGCGCATGGTGCTGCCCTGGAAGTACGGCTTCAAGAGCGGCAAGAGCATCGTCAAGATTCGCTTCACCGACAAGGAGCCGCGCACGGCCTGGAACAAGGCCGCGGCGCAGGAGTACGGCTTTTATTCGAATGTGAACCCCGAGGTGGATCACCCGCGCTGGAGCCAGGCCACCGAACGCCGTATCGGCGAGGACGGCCTGTTCGCCAAGAAGCGCAAGACCCTGATGTTCAACGGCTATGAAGCCCAGGTGGGCCAGCTCTACGCGGGCATGGACCTCAAGAAGAACTTCTGATGGCCACGCTTAAAGCGGCAACGCAGAAGTGGTTGCTGCACCCCGCAGCCAAACCGGTGCTGTTCATCATCTGCCTGCTGCCATTTGCCTGGCTGTTCTACGGCGCTTTCACCAACCAGCTTGGGGCCAACCCCGCCGAGGCGCTGATACGTGCCACCGGCGACTGGACGCTGCGTTTTATCTGCATCGTGCTGGCGGTCACGCCGCTTCGGGTCATCAGCGGCACGCCGGCGTTGGCACGCTTTCGGCGCATGCTGGGGCTGTTTGCGTACTTCTATGTGGTCGTTCACCTGCTGAGCTACAGCTGGTTTGACATGGGCTTTGACTTTGCCGACATCGCCAAGGACATCGCCAAGCGGCCATTCATCCTGGTGGGGTTTACGGCTTTTGTGCTGCTGACGCCGCTGGCGGCTACCTCGTTTAACGCCGCCATCAAGGCCATGGGCGCCAAGCGCTGGCAGTGGTTGCACAAGCTGGTTTATCTCATCGCCGGCCTGGGGTTGCTGCACTTCTTCTGGATGCGCGCGGGCAAGAACAATTTCGCCGAGGTGTTTGTCTACGCCGCGATCATCGCGGTGCTGCTGGGCTGGCGTGTGCAGCAGTTCCTCAGGAAAAAGAAGCCGCAGCCCGCTTACGGCGTTCGCGGCAAGCTGTCCTAGCGGCAGCCTTCAGGGCTCTTTCAGCTGCCGCCTACCAGTTGCTCCTGCCGCATCTGGTCTTCCGCGTTTTCCCGCCGGCGAATGAGGTGCGCCTGGCCGCCGTCCACCAGCACTTCGGCGGCGCGGCCGCGCGTGTTGTAGTTGCTGGCCATGCTCATGCAATACGCGCCCGCCGACATCACGGCCAACTGGTCGCCCGCCACCACTGCAAGCTTGCGGTCGCGGCCTATCCAGTCGCCGCTTTCGCAGACCGGCCCGACTACGTCATAGGTCATTTCGGACGCGCTTCGGGTAGCAGTGGCCGACAGGGGCACGATCGCGTGGAAAGCCTGGTACATCGCGGGGCGCGGCAGGTCGTTCATGGCCGCATCGATGATGCAGAAATTCTTGTGCTCGCCGGGCTTGACGTAGAGCACCTCGGCCAGGCACACACCCGCATTGCCGACCAGCGAACGGCCGGGCTCGATCATGAGCTTTTTGCCGCCGTAGCCACGCGCGTCCAGCCTGGCCAGCAGCTGCTGCCACAAGGCGTCGGCCTCGGGCGGGGTGTCGTTGTTGTAGTTGATGCCGAGGCCTCCGCCGAAGTCGATGTGTTCCAGCGTGATGTCGGCGGCTTCGATGGCGGCCACCAGGTCCAGCACCCGGTCCATGGCGTCGAGGTAGGGCGTGGCCTCGGTGATTTGCGAGCCGATGTGGCAGTCGATGCCGACCACCCGCAGCCCCTTGAGCGAAGCCGCATGCCGGTAGATGCGCAGCGCCTCTTCATGCGCCACGCCGAACTTGTTGTCCTTCAGGCCCGTGGAAATATAGGGGTGCGTCTTGGGATCGACGTTGGGGTTGACGCGGATGCTGACGGGTGCGCGCAGGCCCTGCGCCAGGGCCACCTCCGACAGCACCTCCAGTTCGGCCTCGCTTTCGACGTTGAAGCAGCCTATGCCGGCGGCCAGTGCTTTGCGCATCTCGGCGCGGGTTTTGCCTACACCCGAAAAAATGATCTTGCCGGCTTCGCCGCCCGCGGCCAGCACGCGGTCCAGCTCGCCGCCCGAGACGATGTCAAAGCCGCAGCCTGCGCGGGCGAACACCTGCAGCACGCCCAGGGATGAATTGGCCTTCATGGCGTAGCAGATTTGCGCATCGCGACCCGCAAAACCGCGCTGGTAGGCGGCCAGTGCCGACAGCATCGCGGCCTTGGAATACACAAAGAGCGGCGTGCCGTGCGCGGCGGCGAGCTCGCGCAGGCTGAGGTCTTCAACAAAAAGTTCGCTCTCGCGGTAGGCGAAATGCGGATGGCCAGGGAGAAGTGGGCGGGTCATGGGATGGAGTGACTGTGAGGGTTCGAGGTATCTTAAGGAGCGCCCGGCTTTGGCGCCATGGCCGATTCAAGGTGTCTTTCAGCCGCCGCCTTGGATTTGAAGGTTCAGGCCGGGGCCGGCCTGGAGCTTGTCAAAGCGGGTGGATGACGGTTGCTTAGCGGGCGGCGGAAGCCGGCAGGGCCGGCGTGGCGGCGGCTGGTGCCTCGGGAAGGGTGGTGGCGGGCGGGGTGGACAGCGCAGGTGCTGCAACCGGGACCCTCGGCGGCACCGGGAGATACAGCGGGCCTTTCTGCCCGCAACCCGCCAACAGGGCGGAGGCGGCCACAATCGCGGCAAGGCCATGCCGAAAGGCGGGATTGCGGCTGCGGCCTAAAATTTGAACTGAAGAAACCATGACGGGATTGTAATGACGGACCTTGAATACCAGGATCTGGCCGAGCGCGCGCTCCAGGCGGTGGAAGCGGCCTGCGACCGGATCAACGACGAAACCGATGCGGACATCGACAACCAGCGGACTGGCGGCATGATCACGCTGACTTTTGCCAACCGCAGCCAGATCATCATCAACCTGCAAAAGCCCCTGCAGGAAATCTGGATGGCGGCCAAAGCCGGCGGCTTTCACTATAAATACAGCAATGGCCGTTGGGCCGATACCAAGGATTCGAGCGAATTCTTCGCCGGCTTGTCGCGCTATGCGAGCGAACAGGCCGGACAGCCGCTGGTGTTCAAGATGCAGGACTGACTTTCCCGCAGAGGCAGCGCAAATAAAAACGGCCCCTATGGGCCGTTTTTATTGATCGGTGCGCCGACCCGCTCAGTTTTTGAACAGGTCCAGGATGCGCTTTTTCTCATCCGAGGGTGGAAGAACCTGGATCGCGCCTCCTGATGCAGCCGCGCTGGCCGCCTGGCCGGAGTTGGCCGCCGCCGGATCCTGCTGGACGCCTACGGTGCTGACGCCTGAGCCCCTTGCGTATTCGCTGTAGTACCACTCGCCTCCGACATTGACGACACCTTCCGGCGGCGGGTATTCCGTGACCGGCACGCCTTTGAGGGCGTATTCCATGTAATTGATCCAGATCGGAAGGCTGAGGCCGCCGCCGGTTTCACGGTCGCCCAGCTTCTTGGGGGTGTCGTAACCCATCCAGACCGCTGCAGCCAGCGTAGGCTGGAAACCCACAAACCAGGTGTCTATGGAGTCGTTGGTCGTGCCGGTCTTGCCGAAGAGATCGGGCCGCTTGAGCGTGGCTTGCGCCTTGGCCGCCGTACCTGAGCGCGCCACTTCCTGCAGCAAGCTGTCCATGATGAAGGCATTGCGTGCCTCAATGCCGCGGGCCGATTCATCCAGCGCGGGGGGCTTGGTTTCCAGCAGGACCTTGCCGCGCTGGTCGGTTATCTTGGTGACCAGGTAGGGATTGACACGGTAGCCACCGTTGGCGAACACCGAATAGGCCGTCACCATCTGCATGGGGGTGACCGAGCCGGCGCCCAGCGCCATGGTCAGGTAGGCAGGGTGTTTCTCTGCTTCAAAGCCGAAGTGGGTGATCCAGTCCTGGGCGTAGGGTGCGCCAATGGCCTGCAGGATGCGGATGGAAATCATGTTCTTGGATTTCTTCAGGCCGGTCCGCAGGCTCATCGGGCCTTCGAAATTGCCGTCGTAGTTCTTCGGCTCCCAGGGCTGGCCGCCGGTTACACCCGCGTCGAAGAACAGGGGGGCGTCGTTGACCACGGTGGCGGGGGTAAAGCCTTTTTCCAGCGCGGCCGAGTAGATAAAGGGCTTGAAGCTGGAGCCGGGCTGGCGCCAGGCCTGGGTCACGTGGTTGAACTTGTTTTTCTCAAAGTCAAAACCGCCCACCAGCGCGCGTATGGAGCCGTCGCGCGGGTCCAGCGCCACGAATGCGCCCTCGACCTCAGGCAGCTGGGTGATTTCCCAGGTGTTTTTCGGCGTTTTCGCCACGCGGATCAGGGCGCCGCGGCGTATCTTGATGTTGGGGCCGGCCTTGTCGGCGAGGCCGGACTGCGCGGGTTTGAGGCCGTCGCCGGTGATTTCGACGGTTTCGCTGTTCTGACGCATGGCCAGGATGCGCTTGGGGTTGGCCTCCAGCACCACGGCCGACATCACGTCGCCGTTGTCGGGGTTGTCGGTCAGTGCGTCGTCGATGGCGTCTTCCGTTTCCTGCGGGTTGGCGGGCAGGTCTATGAATTTTTCGGGCCCGCGGTAAATCTGGCGGCGCTCGTAATCCATGATGCCTTTGCGCAGCGCCTTGTAGGCCACGGTCTGGTCGGTGGCGCGCAAGGTGGTGTAGACGTTCAGGCCGCGGGTGTAGGTCTCGTCGCCGTACTGGTTGTAAACCAGCTGGCGCACGGTTTCGGCCACGTACTCGGCATGCACCCGGCCGGCGTCGGGACCGGTTTTGACCTTCAGCGGCTCTTCTTTGGCGGCTTTGGCCTGTTCTGCCGTGATAAAGCCGTTTTCCTCCATGCGCTCAATGATGTAGAGCTGGCGGGCGCGGGCGCGCTTGGGGTTGATGATGGGGTTGTAGGCCGACGGCGCCTTGGGCAGGCCGGCCAGCATGGCCGCCTCGGAGATCGTGATGTTCTTGAGCGGCTTGCCGAAATAGGCCTCCGAAGCGGCGGCAAAGCCATAGGCCCGGTTGCCCAGGAAGATCTGGTTCATATAAATCTCAAGGATCTGGTCCTTGGTCATCAGATGCTCCAGCTTGAAGGTCAGCAGGATTTCATAGATCTTGCGGGTGTAGCTTTTTTCCGCCGAGAGGTACACATTGCGGGCCACCTGCATGGTGATGGTGGAGGCGCCCTGGCTCTTGGCGCGGCCTACGTTGGCGAAACCGGCGCGGATCACGCCCAGGTAGTCCACACCGCCGTGGGAGAAAAAGCGCGCGTCTTCAATCGCAAGTACCGCGTCCTTCATGACCTGGGGGATGTCCTGGATGGGGGTGAGGCTGCGCCGTTCTTCGCCGAACTCGCCGATCACCACCCCGTCGGCGGAATAAACACGCAGCGGCAGCTTGGGCCGGTAGTCCACCAGGTCGGAAATGTCGGGCAGGTTGGGATAGGCGACTGACAGGGCCACGGCCACAAACAGCAGGACGCTGACGACGCCTGCCAGCAACAGGCCGGTGCTCCACAAAAGGAACTTGACCAGCCAGCGCGGCAGCCAGGACTTGCCTGGAGAGCTTGACGTGGACGGGCCGGAGTTTGAATCAGGAGGGGTGGGCGTGGAGGGCATGTAGGCAATCGTAAAGTCGCGTCACTATTATAAAAATCCTGGAAACCGGGGCGTATCGGGGTGGTTGCGAAACGTCACACTTTTACGTTTGCAGACACCGTTTTGCCGGAACTGAGTCGCTTGCACTCAGTTACAAGCGTCGGCTTTTGACAACGTTCTGGATGCGCAGAACAGGAAAAATCCTTACTGCACAAAGAGCTTACTGCTACTATTCAAGTGATTTCTTAAGTATGCAGGGCTACATATTAGCCGTCATTTGGGGACTGCCTTGATCTCTCTGGGGTCGTTATTCAACCGCCAAGAACCCGCTTTGTTGGGTTTGGATATCAGTTCGTCCAGCGTCAAGCTGGTGGAGTTGAGCCGTGACAAGGCCGGTAACCTGGTGCTGGATCGCTGCGCGATCGAGCCCCTGGAACGCGGCTGGATCACGGACGGCAATGTCGAGAAATTCGACGAAGTTGCCGATGCCGTGCGCCGCCTGGTCAAAAAGAGCGGAACCCGCACCAAAAACGTTGCCATGGCGCTGCCTGCTTCGGCGGTCATCACCAAAAAAATCATTCTCCCTGGCGGCATGACGGACGCCGAACTGGAAACCCAGGTCGAATCCGAAGCCAACCAATATATTCCCTTCTCCCTGGATGAAGTCAGCCTTGACTTCTGCGTGGTGGGCCCCAGCGCTACCTCCAGCGGCGACGTTGAGGTGCTGATTGCCGCTTCGCGCAAGGAAAAGGTCCAGGACCGGGAAGGCCTGGCGGAAGCCGCGGGCCTCAAACCCATCGTTGTCGATGTGGAGTCCTACGCCTCACGCCTGGCAACCGCCCGCCTGATCGAGAATCTGCCCAACAAGGGGGTGGACACCATGGTCGCCCTGTTCGAGGTGGGCGCTTTGACCACCAGCATGCAGGTCATCAAGAACGACGAAGTGCTGTACGAGCGCGACCAGGCCTTTGGCGGTGCGCAGCTGACGCAATTGATCGTGCGCCAATACGGGTTTTCGCCTGAAGAAGCCGAGAGCAAGAAGCGAAGCGGCGATTTGCCCGAAGACTACGGCTCAGGCGTCCTGAAACCGTTTGTGGAAAGCATGGCCCAGGAAATCGGCCGCGCCCTGCAATTCTTCTTTACCAGCACCCCGCACAACAAAGTGGACTACGTCATGCTGGCCGGCGGGTCGTCCGCCCTGCCTGGGCTGACCGACTCCGTCACGCAGCAGACCTCGTTCGCCTGCCTCCTGGCCAATCCCTTCGAGGGAATGGAGCTTGGCGAGGGCGTGCGGGAGAAAAAAATGCGCCGTGAGGCATCGTCATACCTGACCTCCTGCGGTCTGGCTTTGCGGAGGTTCCTGCAGTGATTCTGGTCAATCTGCTCCCGCACCGGGAAGCCGCGCGCAAGCGCAGGCGCGAAACCTTTTTTGCAACGCTTGGCGTGGCGGCCCTGGTGGGCGGCCTGATTTGCGGCGCCGTGTACTCCTGGTACCTCGCCCAGATTGAAAACCAGCGCAGCAAGAACAACTTTCTGAAAACCGAAATCACGCGCCTTGAAAATCAAATCAAGGAGATTTCCACCTTGCAGGCGGAAATCGCCGCGCTGAGGGCGCGCCAGAACGCGGTGGAAGACCTGCAAGGCAACCGCAACCTGCCGGTTTATCTGCTCAGCGAACTGGTCAAGCAGCTGCCTGACGGCGTGTACATCAACAGCATGAGGCAGGACAACCAGACGGTATTCATCACCGGCGTGGCCCAGTCCAACGAGCGCGTGTCCGAACTGCTGCGCAACCTGGCCAACAACAGCCCCTGGCTGACCCGGCCGGAGTTGGTCGAAATCACGGCCAGCACGGTGGCATTGACGCCGCGCGACCAGCGGCGCGTTTCCAATTTTTCCATGCGTGTCGGGCTCCAGCGCGCCACCGCGCCCAAGGCGCCCGCGTCGGCCCCTGGTGCTGCGCCGGCAACTGCGGCGATCCCGGCCAAAGCCTGAAGCAGGTTGAAGATCATGGCAAAAACTCCAAAAATCAACGTCGATTTTTCGGCGATCCAAAATAGCCTGAAGGCGCAGTTCTCCGGGCTTGATCCCAATGACCCGCCTTCCTGGCCGGCGCTTCCGCGTTATCTTCTTTGCGTCGGCGTCACGGTCCTCGTGGTGGTCGCCCTGTGGTTTGTCTGGCTGAGTTCCTCGGATGAGGAACTGACGGCTGAGCAGGCCAAGGAAGTCCAGCTCCGGGAAGACTACAAAAAGAAGCTGGTCCAGGCGGTGAATCTTGACGCCCTGAAAAAGCAGCGCGAGCAAGTGCAGCAATATGTGACCCAGCTGGAAAAGCAGCTCCCAAGCAAGGCTGAAATGGACGCCTTGCTGTCCGATATCAACCAGGCCGGCCTGGGCCGCAGCCTGCAGTTCGAACTGTTCCGGCCGGGGCAAGTGAGTGTTAAAGAGTATTACGCCGAGCTGCCCATCGCAGTGCGCGTCACGGGCCGTTACCACGACATCGGCGCCTTCGCGGCGGACATCGCCAATCTCTCCCGAATCGTGACCTTGAACAACCTGAGCCTGGTACCGGCCAAAGACGGCAGCCTCGTTATGGACACCACGGCCAAGACATTCCGCTACCTCGATCCCGAGGAAGTGGCCCTGCAGCGCAAGAGCGCCCCGGGAGCCAAAAAATGAGGCTTAACAACTATGTGCTGACAGGCAGCCTGGCGCTGACGCTGCTGACCCTGGCCGGTTGCGGCTCCTCCGAACAGGAGGAATTGCAGCAATGGATGACGGAGCAGCGAAATGCAACCCGGCCCAAAGTCGATCCGCTGCCGGAGCCAACCAAGTTTTCGCCCCAGGCCTATAACCAGGAAGGCGCCATCGAGCCTTTCAGCAACCAGAAATTGACGCAGGCGCTCAAACGCGAGTCCAGCCAGGCGACGGCGAACGCGGCGCTGATCGCACCGGAATTGAGCCGGCGCAAGGAGCCCCTGGAAGCGTTCCCGCTGGACGCGACCTTCATGGTCGGGAGCCTGGTCAAGATGGGCCAGCCGGTGGCCTTGGTCAAGGTCGACAACCTGATCTACCAGGTTCGGGTCGGCAACTACCTTGGGCAGAACTACGGCCGTATCACGCAAGTGGGCGAAACAAGCCTTTCCTTGCGCGAGATCGTGCAAGACGCTGCAGGTGAATGGATTGAGCGGACGGCGACTTTACAGCTATTAGAGGGATCAAAATGAACAAGCAGACATGGGCATTGGAAGCAGAAGGTACGGGAGGCGGCCTGAAGCGTTTGCTTGAACGTGTGTTGCGCAGCGCTTCGTTCGGCATGGCCCTGTCGATGCTGGTGGCAGCGCTGCCGGCAACCGCGCAGGCGCAAAACGCAATCCAGTCGGTGACAGGTTCCGTTCAGGGCGGCACTGAAATCATCCGCATCGACATGGCTGAGCCTTTGGCCGCCGTTCCCACGGGCTTCAGTATTCAGGCGCCCGCGCGCATCGCCCTGGACTTCCCCGGTGTCAGCAACGCCATGGGACGGTCCACTGTGGACATGAATCTGGGAAACCTGCGTTCGGCCAACGTGGTGCAGGCCGGCGAGCGGACCCGCGTGGTGCTGAATCTCAAGGCGCCCTCGACGTACAAAGCCGAAATCCAGGGTAAATCGCTGGTGATCACTTTGGACTCCACGGCCGTCGCCAGCGCGGCGGCGTCGCCCGCCCCGGCGCCGGTATTTGCCGAAAGCCGCAATCGCGATGTCCTCCCGCTCAAGGATGTGGATTTCCGCCGTGGGACCGACAGCGCCGGACGCATCGTCGTGGGCCTGTCCAACAATGAGGTGGGCGTTGACATACGCCAGCAGGGGCAGACCCTGGTGGTGGAATTCCTGAAGACGACCTTGCCCGAAGGCCTGCGCCGCAAGCTGGATGTGGCCGACTTCGGCACACCGGTGCAGACCGTCACGACCTTCCAGACCGGTGACAAGGTCCGGATGGTGGTGGAGCCCAAAGGTGCGTGGGAGCACAGCGCCTACCAAAGCGACAACCAGTTCGTGCTGGAGGTCCGCCCGTTGAAGGTCGATCCGACCAAATTGACGCAAGGCCAGGGCTTCACCGGTGAAAAACTGTCGCTGAATTTCCAGAACATTGAAATCCGGTCCCTGCTGCAGGTGATCGCCGACTTCACCAACTTCAACATCGTCACCTCCGACTCCGTGACGGGTAGCGTCACGCTGAGGCTGAAGGATGTGCCTTGGGACCAGGCGCTGGACATCATTCTCCAGTCCAAAGGTCTCGGCATGCGCAAAAACGGCAACGTGCTGGTCATCGCGCCCAAGGATGAACTGGCTGCCAAGGACAAGCTCGACCTCGAATCGCGCAATGCCATCCAGAGCCTTGAACCCGTTCGTACCCAGTCCTTCCAGATCAACTATGCCAAGGCTGCGGACCTCGCGGTGCAAATCACCGCCGGCGGCAGCGGTCCGGCGAGTGCCCGTATCCTGTCCCAGCGCGGCAGCGTCATTGCCGAACCTCGCACCAACCAGCTGTTTGTGACCGACATTCCCTCGAAGCTGGAGCAGGTACAGGGCTTGATCACCAAGCTGGACGTGGCGGTTCGCCAAGTGTTGATTGAAGCGCGCATTGTTGAGGCTTCGGACTCGTTTGGGAAATCCCTTGGTGTCCGACTCGGTGGTCGCCCGTTTAATACCACCAACAACATCATGGTCGGCAATACCTATATAGCGCCCAATGTTCCAGCGGGTACGGCACCGTCACTCGGCGGCAATGTGGGCACCAATGCAGGCGATTTCTTGAGTATGCCGGCTGTTGGCCAGAATGGCTTCCCGGCTGCCACCTTTGCCGTGTCGCTTTTCAACTCGTCAATGACTCGTCTGTTGAATCTTGAAATTTCGGCGTCTGAAGCCGACGGCAAGTCCAAGATCGTCTCCAGTCCACGTATCGTCACGGCCGACCAGGTGAAGGCGCTGATTGAGCAGGGCACGGAACTCCCTTACCAGCAGGCGACTTCCAGCGGTGCCACCGCCATCAGCTTTCGCAAAGCCAACCTGAAGCTCGAGGTCACGCCGCAGATCACGCCTGAAGGCAACATCATCCTGAACGTGGACGTGAACAAGGACAGCGTGGGTCGCGAAACCGCCAACGGCTTCGCGATCGACACCAAACACATCCAGACCCAGGTTCTGGTGGAAAACGGCGGGACCGTGGTGATTGGCGGTATTTTTGAGCAGAACGACCGCGACAACGAAACCAAGGTTCCGTTCCTGGGCGACCTGCCCGGTGTCGGCAACCTCTTCAAGCAGAAGACGCGCTCGGCCACCAAGTCTGAACTGCTGGTGTTCATCACCCCCAGGATGCTGACCAACGGCTCGGCGCTGCGCTGAGCCGGCGGGGCCGGCAGCGCCGCGAGGCGGGGCCGGTTTGGTGGGAAAATGCAGGTAACGGCGGGCCCTTTGGGGCCTGTCGCGTTTGTGTACCGGCCCATTTCATCCATCCTCTATTCACGCATCCCGGGGCGAAGCCTCCAGACTCCATTGAATGCAAACCCGTTGAGAATCGCCTGCGTGGGCCTGCCGGGTTCGGGAAAGTCCACTGTCGGGCGGCACCTGGCCCGCAAGATAGGTCTTCGCTTCATTGATTCGGATCAGGTGATCGAGCAGCGCATCGCCTGCTCCATCCGTGAGTTTTTCGAGCGGGAGGGCGAGAACGCCTTCCGGGACATCGAGCAGCAGGTCATCGATGAGCTCACTCAGGGCCAGTCCTGCGTGCTGTCCAGCGGCGGCGGTACCGTGCTGCGTCCTGCCAATCGCCAGCACCTTCGTGAGCGCGCGCAGGTGGTGTATTTGCATTCCATCCCGGAAGAGGTATTTCGCCGCCTGCGGCACGACCAGAACCGGCCGCTGCTTCAGGTTGCCGATCCGCTGGCCAGGCTCAGGGACCTCTATGCCGCCCGCGACCCGCTGTACCGGGAAACCGCTCACTTCGTCATCGAGACCGGCCGTCCTTCAGTGTCCACCCTCGTCAACATGATCTTCATGCAGCTGGAGCTGGCCGGATTGCTGCCGTCGCCCTGATCGCGCGCGGCGGGACGGTCGCCGGGCCAGAGTGGCGCAGTGCCTCTACACTCCCACTTATGCACGCAAAATCCTCCTCCGCGGCGGCGCGGGTCCAGATCGATCTGGGCGAGCGCAGTTACTCAATCGACATTGGCGACGGCCTGCTGGGCAATGCGCTGACCTACCAGGAGCTTCCGAAAGCCGCCACCGCGCTCGTGGTGTCGAACACCACGGTGGCCCCCCTGTATGCGGAGCGGCTGATCACGGCGTTGCGGCAACGTTATGGCAAGGTGTTGCTGGTCGCCTTGCCCGACGGCGAAGCCCACAAGGACTGGCCAACGCTGCAGCTGATTTTCGACGCCTTGCTTGAAAACGGCTGCGACCGCAAAACCGTGATGTTCGCGCTGGGCGGTGGGGTGGTGGGCGACATGACCGGCTTTGCCGCCGCCAGCTATATGCGCGGCGTTCCTTTTGTGCAGGTGCCAACGACTCTGCTGGCGCAGGTGGATTCTTCGGTGGGCGGCAAGACGGCGATCAACCACCCTCTGGGCAAGAACATGATCGGTGCGTTCTACCAGCCTTTGCTGGTGGTTTGCGACCTGGGCGCCCTTGCAACCTTGCCGCCGCGCGAGTTGAGTGCGGGCCTGGCCGAGATCATCAAATACGGGCCGATTGCGGATATGGACTTCCTCGAATGGATAGAGGCCAATCTCGAGGGCCTGCTCGCCAGGCAGCCCAATGCCATGGCACATGCGATCAAACGCAGCTGTGAAATCAAGGCCTGGGTTGTCGGCCAGGACGAGCGCGAAGCCGGCTTGCGGGCCATCCTGAATTTCGGCCACACTTTCGGCCACGCGATTGAATCCGGCCTGGGTTATGGTGAATGGCTGCACGGTGAAGGCGTGGGTTGCGGCATGGTGATGGCGGCGCACCTGTCCGAACGCCTGGGTCTGGTGGACATGTCTTTTGTCGAGCGGCTGACGCGGCTGATCAAACGAGCCGGGCTTCCGGTCAAGGCGCCGGTGCTGTCCGCCGATGACAATGCCGGGCGCTACCTGGAACTGATGCGCGTGGACAAAAAGTCCGAGGCCGGCGAGATACGTTTTATCGTGATCGACGGCCCAGGCAAAGCGGCGCTTCGCAGTGCGCCCGACGCGTTGGTGCGCGGTGTGATCGATCTGTGCTGCGCGTAGCTTGATGTCCTGGAGTGTCTGAACATGACCTTGGCGCCCTATGCCTGTGACCCCGCGCTGTCGCGGGGCCGCCGCTATACCGAGCCGGCCGCACCCACGCGCTCCGACTTCCAGCGCGACCGCGACCGCATCGTGCATTCCACAGCTTTTCGCCGGCTGGTCTACAAGACCCAGGTTTTCCTGAATCACGAAGGCGACCTGTTCCGCACCCGCCTGACCCATTCGCTGGAAGTGGCGCAGCTGGGGCGCTCCATCGCCCGCACGCTTCAGCTCAATGAAGATCTTGTGGAAGCCATCGCGCTGGCGCACGACCTCGGCCACACCCCCTTCGGCCATGCCGGACAGGATGCCCTGAACGCCTGCCTCAAAGACGGCCACCCTGAAAGCGCCGGCTTCGAGCACAACCTGCAGAGCTTGCGCGTGGTCGATACGCTGGAAGAACGCTACCCCGCCTACAACGGCCTGAACCTCAGTTTCGAGACACGCGAGGGCATCCTCAAGCATTGCTCAAAGCGCAATGCGCGCCGTATCGAATCGCGCGAACCGGACGGCGTGGCGCGCCGTTTTGTGGACCAGCCGGCCGGCGGCCCGCGCTGGCAACAGCCCAGCCTGGAAGCCCAGCTCGCCAACCTTGCCGACGAGATCGCCTACAACGCGCATGACATCGACGACGGTGTGCGTTCGGGCCTGCTGACGCTGGAGCAGTTGGAGGACGTCGAGCTCTTCAGCCAGTACTGCCGTGAAACGCGGCTGGCCCATCCGGGTGTGCAAGGCCGCAGGCTGCTGTTTGAAACCATACGCCGCATGCTCAGCGCCCAGGTCTACAACGTGATGGACGCGACATGGGCCGCCGTGCACAAGGCGGCCCCCGCGAATGCCGATGAAGTGCGCCAGCACCCGGCGTTGGTCTGCTTCACGCCGGAGATGGCGCGGCAGTCCGCGTCGCTCAAGCGCTTCCTGCTGCAAAACCTCTACCGCCATCCCAAGGTGGTTGAAACCACGCAAGCCGCAAAGCAGGTGGTGCGCGATCTGTTCGAGGCCTATATGGCCGACCCCGCCCAGATGCCGCAGGCCCATAGCGATCGTTTTGACGGCGTCGACGCGCCGCACTCTGCAGGCGCCAAGCCTGAGCGGGTGGTGGCCGACTACATTGCCGGCATGACGGACCGTTTCGCCGCCAAAGAGCATGAGCGCCTGAAGGGGCGGGCCGCCTTCGCGGCCTGAGTCGCACCCTCTCGTCTACGCAGCGTGTGACTGAACCCGAGCCCAAACCCGGGAGCGCCGCTGGCGTTCGAGCCGCGTGGTTCGTGATCGCGGCCGGCGTGGTGGCCGCGCTGCATGTCGGCAAGCTGCCGCCCGCCTTGCCGGTTCTGGGGCAGGTGCTGGGCGTTTCGCTGGTTCAAGCCGGGTTTTTGCTTTCGCTGGTGCAACTCGCCGGGATGACGCTCGGCTTGGTGACCGGCCTGGCCGTGCAACGCGTAGGGCTCAAGCGAAGCATGGTCGCCGGCCTGTGGGTACTGGCATCGTCCAGCGCATTGGGTGCCATGGCGCCCGGTGTTCACGCCCTGCTGGCGACGCGCGCGCTGGAAGGCCTTGGGTTTTTGTGGGTGGTGCTGCCGGCGCCGGCTTTGGTGCGACGCTTGGTCGCGCCGGAAAAACTCAGCGGCATGCTGGGGATGTGGGGCGCCTATATGCCCTTGGGGGCTTCGCTGGCTTTGCTGGCCGGGCCTTTTGTGATCGCTTGGGGTGGGCCGCAGTGGGGATGGCGCATCCTGTGGTGGCTGTTGGCCGCGCTGGCTGCGGCGCTGGCTGTTTTGCTCGTGTGGCGCGTCCCGGCAGAGCCATCGGGGTCGGCGGCTCCCGTCGGGCGGCCTCGCAGCGGCCGGCTCATCGGGGTGACCTTGCGTTCGCGCGCCGCCTGGCTCATGGCCATGGCTTTTGCGATGTACTCGGGGCAGTGGCTTGCAGTGGTGGGCTTTCTGCCGTCCATCTATGCCCAGGCCGGTGTGGCCGGTAGCTGGGCCGGGCCGCTGACGGCGCTTGCCGCGGCCGTCAACATCGCCGGCAACGTTGCGGCTGGGCGCTTGCTGGGTCGCGGCATGCCGCCCTTGGTCTTGCTGGGTGCGGGTTTTCTCGCGATGGCGGGTGGTGCTTTGATGGCGTTCTCGGGTCCGGTATCCCCCGGGCTGCAATACGCCGCGATCCTGGGTTTTTCGATGGTGGGCGGCCTGGTTCCCGCCACTCTGTTCAGCCTGGCCATCCGGCTGGCGCCCAGCGCTGACACGGTGTCGACTACCGTGGGGTGGATGCAGCAATGGTCCGCGCTCGGCCAGTTCGCCGGCCCGCCGCTGGTGGCCTGGGTTGCCGCCGTGGCAGGGGGCTGGCAATGGACAGGCTGGGTCACGGCAGCCAGTTCGGCTCTGGGGTTGGTCCTGGCGGTACAGCTGCACCGCTTGCTGGCTTCGCGAGCGATGCAGGGCTAGCGTTCCAGGCGCACACCGCGCATTGCTGCAGGCCAGGCGCGGACGGCGCATAGGCTTATGACGTGTCGGCATTTTCTCCTGTGTCTTTTTCGGTCCGTACGGTTTACGCTCAGTCTTTGCGCACACTTTGTGACATATTTTCGGAACAGTGAGCGCATGCTAAGGGGCAGGCATTAAACCTGCTTTGGCTATTCCCGTTTCCAAAGGTGTTGTCATGAGCTTCAATCGGCGTCAGTTTGTTTTCGGTGGTGTGTCGGCGGGCGCTGGGGTCGCAAGTCCTGCTCTGTGGGCGCAAGGCAAGGCCGCGCGCAAAATCGTCGTGGGGCAATCGGTGCCGCTGACCGGCGCGGCCGACCAGATCGGCCTGGCGTATCTCAATGGCGCCAAGATCTATTTCGACGCGATCAATTCCAAGAGCGGAGCGGGCGGCTACAAGATCGAAGTCAAGGCGCTTGATGACGGCTACGCCCCGGCCAAGGCCGCAGCCAACGCCAAGCACCTGATTGACGAGGACGTCGACGCGCTTTTCGGCTTCACGGGTACCGCCAGTTGCGACGCTGCTTTCGCCGCGGCCAAAGCGTCCAACACCTTGTTCTTTGCACCTTTTGCCGCTTCTGATGCATTGCATGATCCTTCGCTGAGCAACGTGTTCCATGTGCGCCCCGCGCTGGCCGATGAAGCCTACAAGATCGCCCGCCACTGCGCGACGCTGAACCAGGATCGCATCGCGGTGTTTGCCGAAGACGACGCCATGGGCCGTGGTGGCCTCGCGGCCGTCAACCAGGCTTTGATCGACCTGAAGCGGCCAGCCATCGTCGGCAGCGTCCTGTCGCCGGTCAACAGCGACAAGGTCGACGCCGCCGTGGCCGCCCTGATGAAAGTGCAGCCCCAGGCCGTCATCCAGGTCAGCCTGTTCAATTCATCGGCGGCTTTTATCCGGAAGATGCGCCAGGCCGGCTATGGCGGGCAGTTCCTGAATTTTTCCGTGGTGGGTATCGATCCGCTTTTCAGCGCCCTGGGCAAGGAAATCGGCGGTGTCGTGATTTCCCAGGTCGTGCCGTCGCCACGCAGCACCGGCATGCCGATCATCAAGGAATACCTCGACGTGCTGAACCAGACCGACCAGACGCCCAGCTATGAGAGCGTGGAAGGCTACATCGCCGCCAAAACTTTCGCTGAAGGCGTGCGCCGCAGCGCGGCGGGCAGCGGCAAGCCTGACCGTGCCGGCCTGCAAAAGGCGTTTGAATCCATGACGGATTACGACGTGGGCGGTTTCCGCGTGAATCTGCGTGCCAAGAAATACGAGTCGGTGCGTGCAATCGACCTTGTCACCATCACGCCAGACGGCAAAGTCGTCCGCTGAGCGACAGCGGCTCCCATGCTTCTTGAGAGAGGCGAGGGGGTGTCGAGAATTAGGGTCAGGTTCCAATATCATGGTGCAAACTCCAGGTATTGCATTCCATGGCCCGCCTTCCCCGTCTGACGCTTCCCGGTTACCCCCATCACATCGTCCAGCGCGGTAATAACCGTCAAGCCGTTTTTTCCTCGGCTGCCGATCACCAGATGCTGCTGCGGCTTCTTGACGAAAGCGCGCGCAAATTCGGTGTTGCCCTGCATGCCTACGTGCTGATGGACAACCACTTCCACCTGCTGGCCACGCCCGGCACGGCGGACGGCCTGCCGCAAATGATGCAGGCCGCCGGAAGGCGTTACGTGCGCTATTTCAACGACAGCCAGGGGCGTTCCGGCACCCTGTGGGAAGGGCGTTACCGCGCCACCGTGATCGAGGCGGAGCGCTACCTGCTGGCCTGCATGGCCTATATGGACCTGAACCCGGTCCGCGCGGGGCTGGCGGCCGAGGCCAGAGACTATCCCTGGTCCAGCCACGGGCACTACGCGGGTTTGCGCGTCGACAGCCTGCTGACGCCACATCCCCTTGTCTGGGCGCTGGGCAACACCCCCTTTGCCCGCGAAGCGGCCTACGCCTCATTGGTGCGTGCCGGCATCACACCGGAGCAGCAAGACCTGCTGACCCGTTCGGCCTTGAGCGGCTGGGCATTGGGCGGGAGCGATTTCCTGGCCGAGCTGCAAAAGCGCACAGAGCGCCGCGTGACGAAAAACCAGGCCGGGCGACCGGCCATGGCACCCAAAGAAGATTTGCCATCCGCTTGAACGCTGCCGTTTTAGGCTTTTTACGTTCAAATATAATATGTCCCCAATTAAATGTTGATTAAATTTATCGATATTTAATTCGAATCTGACCCTATTTAAACTTCTTGGCATTGTTGTTGCGCTGCACTATGCTCCCGATTCCCTGCGAAAAATTATGAAACTGCGGGTGGGTGCGTTGCGTGGCCCTTTACGGGTAGCGTTTCAACGCCCCCATCCCACCCCGACGAGGAATTGCCATGACCACGGCTGCTGAAATCAAGCATTTTGAAGAAAACGGTTTGTACTCCGGTGCGAACGAACACGATGCCTGCGGCGTCGGTTTTGTGGCGCATATCAAGGGGCACAAAAGCCACGCCATCGTCCAGCAAGGCCTCAAGATCCTCGAAAACCTTGACCACCGTGGCGCAGTGGGTGCTGACAAGCTCATGGGCGACGGCGCCGGCATCCTGATTCAGCTGCCCGACGCGCTGTACCGCGAAGAAATGGCCGCGCAGGGCGTCCAGTTGCCGCCACCGGGCGAATACGGCGTGGGCATGGTCTTCCTGCCCAAAGAGCATGCCTCGCGCCTGGCTTGCGAGCAGGCCCTGGAGCGCGCCGTAAAGGCCGAAGGCCAGGTGCTGTTGGGCTGGCGCGACGTGCCGGTCAACCGCGACATGCCCATGTCGCCCACCGTGCGCGAAAAAGAACCCATCCTGCGCCAGATCTTTATCGGCCGCGGCAATGACGTGATCGTGCAGGACGCGCTGGAACGCAAGCTGTATGTGATCYGCAAGACCGCCAGCGCCGCCATCCAGAACCTGCGCCTGACACACAGCAAAGAGTATTACGTGCCCAGCATGTCCAGCCGCACGGTGGTCTACAAAGGCCTGCTGCTGGCCGACCAGGTGGGTACTTACTACCGCGACCTGACCGACACGCGCTGCGTCTCGGCTCTGGGCCTGGTACACCAACGCTTTTCCACCAACACCTTCCCCGAGTGGCCGCTGGCCCACCCCTACCGCTATGTCGCGCATAACGGCGAGATCAACACCGTCAAGGGCAACTACAACTGGATGAAGGCACGCGAAGGTGTGATGTCCTCGCCGGTGCTGGGCGCCGACCTGCAAAAGCTCTACCCGATCAGCTTCGCTAGCCAATCCGACACCGCCACTTTTGACAACTGCCTGGAACTGCTGACCATGGCTGGCTACCCGATCAGCCAGGCCGTGATGATGATGATTCCCGAACCCTGGGAACAGCACACCACCATGGATGAGCGCCGCAAGGCCTTTTATGAATACCACGCTGCCATGCTGGAACCCTGGGACGGCCCGGCCTCCATCGTCTTCACCGACGGCCGCCAGATCGGCGCCACGCTGGACCGCAACGGCCTGCGTCCCTCGCGCTACTGCGTGACCGACGACGACCTGGTCATCATGGCCTCGGAATCGGGCGTGCTGCCCATCCCCGAGCACAAGATCGTGCGCAAATGGCGTTTGCAGCCCGGCAAAATGTTCCTGATCGACCTGGAACAGGGCCGCATGGTCGATGACGAGGAAATCAAGGCCACGCTGGCGCACAGCAAGCCCTACAAGCAGTGGATCGAGAACCTGCGCATCAAGCTCGACGACGTGGCCGGCAAAACCGCGAAAACGGCCAAACCCGCCGCGGCCGCCGCGCCTGTCTCCGACATCCCGCTGCTGGACCGCCAGCAGGCCTTCGGCTATACCCAGGAGGACATCAAGTTCCTGATGTCCCCCATGGCCGCCAACGGCGAGGAAGCCACCGGCTCCATGGGCAACGACAGCCCGCTGGCCGTGCTGTCCAACAAGGACAAGCCGCTCTACAACTACTTCAAGCAGCTGTTTGCGCAGGTGACCAACCCGCCCATCGACCCGATACGCGAAGCCATCGTGATGTCGCTGGTGTCCTTCATCGGCCCCAAGCCCAACCTGCTGGACATCAACCAGGTCAACCCGCCCATGCGGCTGGAAGTCAGCCAGCCTGTGCTCAACGTGGCCGACATGCAAAAGCTGCGCGACATCGAGGCGCACACCCAGGGCAAGTTCAAGAGCTACACCCTGGACATCACCTACCCGCTGGCCTGGGGCCACGAAGGTGTCGAGGCCAAGCTGGCCTCGCTGTGCGCCGAGGCGGTTGACGCGATCAAGGACGGCAAAAACATCCTGATCGTCAGCGACCGCGGCATCACCGCCACGCAGGTTGCCATTCCGGCCCTGCTGGCCCTGTCCGCCATCCACCAGCACCTGGTGAAAGAAGGCCTGCGCACGACAGCCGGCCTGGTGGTGGAAACCGGCTCTGCCCGTGAGGTGCATCACTTCGCCGTGCTGGCCGGCTACGGTGCTGAAGCCGTGCATCCCTACCTCGCGATGGAAACCCTGGCCGAACTGTCCAAAGGCCTGCCGGGCGACCTCAGCACCGACAAGGCCGTCTACAACTACACCAAGGCCATCGGCAAGGGCCTGTCCAAGATCATGTCCAAGATGGGCGTGTCCACTTATATGAGCTACTGCGGCGCCCAGCTGTTCGAGGCCATAGGCCTGAACCGCGACACCGTGGCCAAGTTCTTCACCGGCACCGCCAGCCAGGTCGAGGGCATGGGCGTGTTCGAGATCGCCGAGGAAGCGCTGCGCATGCACCGCGCCGCCTTTGGCAACGATCCGGTGCTGGCCAACATGCTGGACGCCGGCGGCGAGTACGCCTGGCGCGTGCGCGGCGAAGACCATATGTGGACGCCCGACGCGATCGCCAAGCTGCAGCATTCCACGCGTTCCAACAACTGGAACACCTACAAGGAATACGCCCAGCTGATCAACGACCAGAACCGCCGCCACATGACGCTGCGCGGCCTGTTCGAGTTCAAGATCGACCCTTCCAAGGCGATTCCGATTGACGAGGTCGAGCCGGCCAAGGAAATCGTCAAGCGCTTCGCCACCGGCGCCATGTCGCTGGGCTCCATCAGCACCGAGGCCCACGCCACCCTGGCCGTGGCCATGAACCGCATAGGCGGCAAGAGCAACACGGGCGAGGGCGGTGAAGACCCGAACCGTTACCGGCAAGAGCTCAAGGGCATCCCGATCAAAAAGGGCGAGACGCTGAAAAGCGTGATCGGCCCGAAACAGGTCGAGGTCGACCTGCCTTTGCAGGACGGCGACTCGCTGCGCTCGCGCATCAAGCAGGTGGCCTCGGGCCGCTTCGGCGTCACGGCCGAATACCTGGTGTCGGCCGACCAGATCCAGATCAAGATGGCCCAGGGCGCCAAGCCCGGCGAGGGCGGCCAGCTGCCCGGCGGCAAGGTCAGCGAATACATCGGCCAGTTGCGCTACTCGGTGCCGGGCGTCGGTTTGATCTCGCCGCCGCCGCACCACGACATCTATTCGATCGAGGATCTGGCCCAGCTGATCCACGACCTGAAGAACGTCAACCCGCGCGCCAGCATCAGCGTCAAGCTGGTCAGCGAAGTCGGGGTCGGCACCATCGCGGCCGGCGTGGCCAAGGCCAAGTCCGACCACGTGGTGATCGCCGGCCATGACGGCGGCACGGGCGCTTCGCCCTGGTCGTCCATCAAGCATGCAGGATCGCCCTGGGAAATCGGCCTGGCCGAAACCCAGCAGACCCTGGTGCTCAACCGCCTGCGCGGCCGCATCCGCGTGCAGGCCGACGGCCAGATGAAAACCGGCCGCGACGTCATCATCGGCGCGTTGCTGGGCGCCGACGAGTTCGGCTTCGCCACCGCACCGCTGGTGGTTGAGGGCTGCATCATGATGCGCAAATGCCACCTCAACACCTGCCCGGTCGGCGTGGCCACGCAGGACCCGGTGCTGCGCCAGAAATTCAGCGGCAAGCCCGAGCATGTCGTCAACTACTTCTTCTTCGTCGCCGAAGAGGCTCGCCAGCTCATGGCGCAGCTCGGCGTGCGCAAGTTCGACGAGCTCATCGGCCGCGCCGACCTGCTGGACACGCAAAAAGGTATTGAACACTGGAAAGCCAGCGGCCTGGATTTCAGCCGTTTGTTCTACCAGCCCAATGTGCCCGCCGACGTGCCGCGCCTGCACGTCATGGAGCAGGACCATGCGCTGGCAAAAGCGCTGGACGTGCGCCTGATCGAAAAATCCAAGGCCGCGATTGAAAAGGGCGAAAAAGTCCAGTTCATCGAAGTCGCGCGCAACGTCAACCGCACCGTCGGCGCCATGCTGTCGGGCGAGCTGACGCGCCACCATCCGCAAGGCTTGCCCGACGATACCCTGCGTATCCAGCTCGAGGGCACGGGCGGCCAGTCTTTCGGCGCCTTCCTGGCCAAGGGCATCACCATGTACCTGATAGGCGACGCCAACGACTACACCGGCAAGGGCCTGTCCGGCGGCCGCATCGTGGTGCGCCCCAGCATTGATTTCCGCGGCGACGCGGTGAAGAACACCATCGTCGGCAACACCGTGCTCTACGGCGCGACCACCGGCGAGGCTTTCTTCAGCGGCGTGGCCGGTGAGCGTTTTGCCGTGCGCCTGTCGGGTGCCACGGCGGTCGTTGAAGGCACGGGCGACCACGGCTGCGAATACATGACGGGCGGCACGGTCGCGGTGCTGGGCAAGACAGGCCGTAACTTCGCCGCAGGCATGAGCGGCGGCGTGGCCTACGTGTACGACGAAGACGGCTTGTTCGCCACGCGCTGCAACACCTCCATGGTTTCCATGGACCGCATCGTCACCACGGCTGAACAGCACACCCATGACAAGGCCGACTGGCACGCGGGCGAAAGCGATGAGGAACTGCTCAAGCGCCTGCTGCAGGACCACAACCGCTGGACCGGCAGCAAGCGCGCGCGCGAACTGCTGGACAACTGGAGCGAGTCGCGCCTGAAGTTCGTGAAGGTCTTCCCGAACGAGTACAAGCGGGCCCTGATCGAGCGCAAGGAGCGCCGGCTGGAGGCAGCGACAGAGACCACCCGGGCCCAGGTCGCCACCAACCAGGAAGCGGTGGCCGCCAAATAGGCCGCCTCACCCCACGCATGCAATAAAACCGGAACTGCCAGCGCCCTCGCCTTATGGGGACGGGCCGGCAGCCGGAAAAGCTTAAAAAGAATCGCACAGGACCTCATCATGGGAAAAATCACCGGCTTCATGGAATACGAGCGCATCGAAGAGGGCTACAAGCCCGTGCCGGAGCGCCTGAAGAACTACCGCGAATTTGTCATCGGGCTGGACGACGCGCAGGCCAACAAGCAGGCCGCCCGCTGCATGGACTGCGGCACGCCGTTTTGCAACAACGGCTGCCCGGTCAACAACATCATTCCCGACTTCAACGACATGGTGTTTCGCGCCGACTGGAAAAACGCCATCGACACGCTGCACAGCACCAACAACTTCCCCGAGTTCACCGGCCGCATCTGCCCGGCGCCCTGTGAAGCCGCCTGCACGCTGAACGTCAACGACGATGCCGTCGGCATCAAGTCCATCGAGCACGCCATCATCGACCGCGCCTGGTCCGAAGGCTGGGTCAAGCCCGTGATGCCCAAACACAAGACCGGCAAGAAGGTCGCCGTCGTTGGCTCCGGCCCCGCCGGCATGGCCGCGGCCCAGCAGCTGGCGCGCGCCGGCCACGAGGTCACCCTGTTCGAGAAGAACGACCGCATTGGCGGCCTGCTGCGCTACGGCATTCCCGACTTCAAAATGGAAAAAGGCCACATTGACCGCCGCGTCGAGCAGATGAAAGCCGAGGGCGTGATCTTCCGCACCGGCGTGATGGTCGGCGCCTTGCCCAAGGACTCTAAAGTCACCAACTGGGCCAAGGAAAGCATCAGCCCCGAGCAGCTGCAAAAAGATTTTGACGCTGTGATCCTGACCGGCGGCGCCGAGCAGTCGCGCGACCTGCCCGTGCCTGGCCGCGACCTGGACGGTGTGCATTTCGCGATGGAATTTTTGCCCCAGCAAAACAAAGTCAATGCCGGCGACAAGGTCAAGGGCCAGTTGCGCGCTGATGGCAAGCACGTCATCGTGATCGGCGGCGGCGACACCGGTTCCGACTGCGTGGGCACCAGCAACCGCCATGGCGCCGTCAGCGTCACCCAGTTTGAGTTGATGCCCCAGCCACCCGAAGAAGAAAACCGCCCCCTGACCTGGCCTTACTGGCCCATCAAGCTGCGCACCTCTTCCTCGCATGAGGAAGGCTGCGAGCGCGAGTTCGCCATCTCCACCAAGGAGCTGATCGGTGAAAAAGGCAAGGTCACCGGCCTGAAGACGGTTCGCGTCGAGTGGAAAGACGGCAAGATGGTCGAGGTGCCCGGCTCCGAGCAGACCCTCAAGGCCGACCTGGTGCTGCTGGCCATGGGCTTTGTCTCGCCGGTGGCTTCCGTGCTGGAAGCTTTCGGTGTCGAAAAAGACAACCGCGGCAACGCCAAGGCCAGCACGGATTTCACGGGCGGCTATGCCACCAATGTGCCCAAGGTGTTTGCCGCCGGCGATATCCGCCGCGGCCAGAGCCTGGTGGTATGGGCGATTCGCGAAGGCCGCCAGGCCGCGCGTGCCGTCGACGAGTTTTTGATGGGTTACAGCGACTTGCCCCGCTAAGCGCCGCGCCTTTGTAAGCCGCCCCAAGCTGCGCTTGGGGTGCGGCGGCAGATCGCCAGGGGAGGGGGTGGAGACCCCACGGTATTACCGGCTGGTATTACTTCCCGGAATGAGGCGGGGCCAAACCCCGTATCATTAGGGGAATTCCCTAGCTCGCTGGCGCGCTCGCCGGCCTTTTCTTCCTCCATGGCCGACACCCCCGCTTCATCACTGGTTGAATTCAAGGATGTGACCTTCTCCTACCCGGGTTCCGCGGGCGACCGCGTGATTCTGGACAAGGTCAGCCTGTCCGTGCCGCGCGGCAAGGTCACCGCGCTGATGGGGGCCTCGGGTGGCGGCAAGACGACCGTGCTGCGCCTCATAGGCGGGCAGCAAAAGGCCACCAGTGGCGCCGTCCTGTTTGACGGCAAGGACGTCGGCCGGCTGGTGCAGGAAGAGCTCTACGCCGCACGCAGGCGCATGGGCATGCTGTTCCAGTTCGGTGCACTGTTCACCGACCTGAGCGTGTTCGACAACGTGGCCTTTCCGCTGCGCGAGCACACCGCGCTCAATGAGCGCCTGATCCGCGACATCGTGCTGATGAAGCTCAACGCCGTGGGCCTGCGTGGCGCGCGCGACCTGATGCCCAGTGAAATTTCGGGCGGCATGGCCAGGCGCGTGGCGCTGGCGCGCGCCATCGTGCTGGACCCCGAACTCATCATGTACGACGAGCCTTTCTCCGGGCTGGACCCTATCTCGCTGGGGACCGCCGCGCAGCTCATACGCCAGCTCAACGACACCCTGGGTATCACCAGCATCGTGGTCTCGCACGACCTCGAGGAAACCTTCCGCATCGCCGACAAGGTCATCATCCTGGCCAACGGCAGCATCGCGGCCCAGGGCACGCCCGACGAAGTCAGGCGCTCCACCGACCCGCTGGTGCACCAGTTCGTCAACGCAGAGAGCGAAGGCCCCGTGAAGTTCCATTACCCCGGACCGGACGTGGAGGCCGACTTCGGCCATGCCGATGCGGCCAAAAAGGAGCGCACATGAGCCGCTACAGCCCCCTTGGTCTGGTGTCCGACCTCGGTTTTGCGGTGCGCAGGCAACTGGCCGACATGGGCTACGCCGCGCGGCTGATGTCACGCCTGGTGGCCATGGCCGGCCCGGCCCTGGCCCGCTTCGGCCTGGTGCGCGACCAGATCTTCTTTCTGGGCAACTATTCGCTGGCCATCATCGCGGTGTCCGGCCTCTTTGTGGGTTTTGTGCTGGGCCTGCAGGGTTACTACACGCTGCAGCGCTACGGTTCGGCGGAAGCGCTGGGCCTGCTGGTGGCGCTCAGCCTGGTGCGCGAGCTCGGGCCGGTGGTCACGGCGCTGCTGTTCGCCGGCCGCGCCGGCACGGCCCTGACGGCCGAAATCGGCCTGATGAAGGCCGGCGAGCAGTTGTCGGCGATGGAAATGATGGCGGTGGACCCGGTGCGACGCATCCTGGCGCCGCGCTTTTGGGGCGGCATCATCGCCATGCCCCTGCTGGCCGCGGTGTTCAGCGCCGTGGGCATCCTGGGCGGCTGGCTGGTCGGCGTGGTCATGATAGGCATAGACGCCGGCTCCTTCTGGAGCCAGATGCAATCGGGCGTGGACGTCTGGCGCGACGTGGGCAACGGCATCATCAAGAGTTTTGTGTTCGGCGTGACTGTTACTTTCGTCGCCCTTTACCAGGGATTTGAAGCCCAGCCCACGCCCGAGGGCGTTTCACGCGCCACCACGCGCACCGTGGTGGTGGCTTCGCTGGCCGTGCTGGGGCTGGATTTCCTGCTGACCGCGTCCATGTTCAGCCTCTAGACGTATGGCCGCATAACCGCCTTCAAACATTTTTAATTTGTCCATGAGAAAATCCGCCATTCCAGTGTCTGCCTTCAAGGGATGGCGCAAGGCTCAAGCCACCGGTGCAAGCCGGTCCGTCTTGCGGGGCCACTGAAAGAAAACAATGCAACGTTCCAAAAATGATCTCTGGGTTGGCCTGTTTGTCCTGATTGGGGGCGTAGCCATCCTGTTCCTGGCGCTGAAGTCCGCTAACCTTCTCTCACTGAATTTCGATACTTCTTACAAGATCACGGCGAAATTCGACAACATTGGCGGGCTGAAACCGCGTGCCGCGGTCAAAAGCGCCGGCGTGGTGGTCGGGCGGGTTGAAAATATCACTTTCGACGACAAGTCCTACCAGGCCAGCGTGAGCCTGGCCATGGAAAGCCGTTATGTTTTCCCCAAGGACAGCTCGCTGAAGATTTTGACCAGCGGCCTGCTCGGCGAGCAATACATCGGCGTGGAGGCCGGCGGGGACGAGAAAAATTTCGCTGCGGGGGACGTGATCAAAAATACCCAATCCGCCGTGGTGCTCGAGAATCTGATCAGCCAGTTTTTATACAGTAAAGCGGCGGACAGCAGTTCCGGATCAGGGTCTGCGCCGCCACCAGCGACGACAGAAAAAAAATGAGAAGCAATACGATGAAAAAATCAGCAGGGTGGGCCGGTGCCGTTCTCGCAGTGGCGCTGCTTCAGGGATGCGCAACCGGGCCCGGAGCCACTCCGGGTGACCCGCTGGAACCGTTTAACCGGGCGATGTTCGGCTTCAACGAAGGCCTGGACCGTGCCGTCCTCAAACCGGTGGCTACCGCCTACCGCGACGTCACGCCCCAGCCCGTGCGTACCGGTGTCACCAGCTTCTTCGGCAACATTTCCGATGTCTGGGCTACGGTCAACAACCTGCTGCAGGGCAAGGGCGAGGCAGCCGCTGACAGCCTGTTCCGCGTCACCACCAACACCCTCTGGGGTTTGGGCGGCATTTTTGACGTGGCCACTGAAATGAAGATTCCGAAGCATTCGGAAGACTTCGGACAGACCCTGGGTGTTTGGGGTGTGGGCTCGGGTCCTTACCTGGTGCTGCCTGTGCTGGGCTCCTCTTCGGTGCGCGATACCGCCGGCTTGCTGGTGGACTCCCAGATGGACGCGGTCACACAGGCCAGCAATGTCCGTGTCCGCAATTCCCTGACGACGCTGCGCGCGGTCAATGTCCGTGCCAACCTGCTGGGCGCCGGCGACGTGCTGGACCAGGCGGCGCTGGACAAATACAGCTTTACCCGCGAGATCTATCAGCAGCGCCGCAACAGCCTGATCGGCAATGCGCCCGTGGAAAAGGAAGAACGCTTTGATCTGCCTGAAGGCGCGCAGCCTAAGCCCGCAGCTGCGCCGGCAACCAAGTAAGCAGTTGAAACAGGCTTTTGCAGGGGCAAACCCGCTCTTGTGAAGGCCTGGCAGTGCCAATATTTACAAGACTGCCGCATAACTTCATCCCCAGTCCGGAAACCATCCCGCAAAATACCCTTGAAACACCGGTTTTCAGCGCGCCATGCATCAGTTCCGATGCCCGCAGCACTGGGCCCTCTGTTTCGACACGAAGGAACATCATGAAACGCAGAACCCTTGGCCATTTGTTGACCGCCACCCTCAGCCTCGCCTTGCTGGGTGTCACGCCGTTTGTGCGCGCCGCCGATGAGGCGCCCGACGCCTTGATCAAACGCGTGTCGGCCGAAGTGCTGGACAACATCAAGACCGACAAAGCCGTCAAAGCCGGCGACCTCACCAAAGTGCTGGCGCTGGTCGACAGCAAGATCATGCCTAACGTGAACTTCACGCGCATGACGGCCGCCGCCGTCGGCCGCAACTGGCGCCAGGCCACGCCCGAGCAGCAAAAGAAGCTGCAGGACGAGTTCAAGACCCTGTTGATCCGCACCTATTCCGGCGCTTTGGCCCAAGTCAGCGACCAGACCGTCAACGTCAAGCCGCTGCGTGCGGAGGCTGCCGACACCGAGGTCGTAGTGCGTACGGAAGTCCTGGGCCGCGGCGAGCCCGTCCAGCTTGACTACCGCATGGAAAAAACTCCCACGGGCTGGAAGATTTACGACCTCAACGTATTGGGCGTGTGGCTGGTGGAAACCTACCGCACTCAGTTCGCCCAGGAAATCAGCACCAAAGGTGTTGACGGCCTGATTGCCTCCCTGGTGCAGCGCAACCAGTCCAACGGCGGCGTCGCCAAGAAGTCCTGAGCAGGCGAATAGGCGACTTGCCGGTGCTGACGCTACCTCCCATCCTTACGCATGCCGAGGCCGCAGGCTTTGCCCTTGGCCTCAAGCAGGCCGTGCAGTCCCAGCCGGCCGGGGTGGTGGTAGACGCCGGCGCGCTCAAGGAATTTGACTCCTCTGCTTTAGCCGTGCTGCTGGACTGCCGGCGTGAAGCGCTCGCCGCCGGCAAGGATTTCGCTATCGCGGGCCTGCCGCCCCGCCTGCGCCAGCTCGCGGGCCTGTACGGCGTGGCGGAACTGATTCCGGCCGCCGCAGCCTGAAGTGGCCCGTACGGGGCATTCCACGGCTGGGCCCGGCCAAAACGGCATCCGCCCTTAAAATGGCGGGCTCATGCCAGCGATCTCATTCCAGTCCGTCTCCAAAACCTACTCCTCCTCGCGAAATCAAACGGGCCCGGTCGTCAAGGCGCTTGACGACGTCAGTTTCGATATCCAGCAGGGCGAATTTTTTGGCTTGCTGGGTCCCAACGGCGCTGGAAAAACCTCCCTCATCAGCATACTGGCCGGCCTGTCGCGTGCCAGCAGCGGTACCGTCAAGGTGCACGGCAGCGACGTGCTGGGCGACTACGCCAGCGCCCGGCGCAAGCTCGGCGTGGTGCCGCAGGAGCTGGTGTTTGATCCCTTTTTCTCGGTGCGCGAGGCGCTGCGCATCCAGTCCGGCTATTTCGGCATCAAGCACAACGACGACTGGATCGACGAGTTGCTGTTGAACCTGGGCCTGGCCGACAAGGCCAACGCCAACATGCGCCAGCTCTCGGGCGGCATGAAACGCCGCGTGCTGGTGGCGCAGGCCCTGGTGCACAAGCCGCAGGTCATCGTGCTGGACGAACCCACCGCCGGCGTCGACGTGGAACTGCGCCAGACCCTCTGGCAATTCATCGCCAAACTCAACAAGCAAGGCAGCACCGTGTTGCTGACCACGCACTACCTCGAAGAAGCCGAGGCGCTGTGCAGCCGCATCGCCATGCTCAAGCAGGGGCGGGTGGTGGCGCTGGCGCAAACCTCCGAGTTGCTCAAGGCGGCGTCGTCCAATGTGCTGCGCTTCAAGATCGACAGCGAGCTGCCCGCGCACCTGGCCGTGCAGGCCCGCATCACCGGCCGCATCGTGCAGTTCCCTGCGCACAACGCCCATGAGATCGAGCAATACCTCGCGGCAATCCGCGAGGCGGGCCTGGTGGCCGAGGACGTGGAAATCCGCAAGGCCGACCTGGAAGACGTCTTTCTGGACGTCATGAACAAAAAACCGGCTGACGACACTGCGGCCGTGGCGGTAGATCTCGCGAAAGTAGCAACATGACCGGCTGGCAAACACTGCTCTACAAGGAAACCCTGCGCTTCTGGAAGGTAGGCTTCCAGACCGTGGGCGCACCGGTGCTGACCGCCGTGCTCTACATGCTGATCTTCGGCCACGTGCTGCAAGACCAGGTGAAGGTTTACAACCAGGTCAGCTACACCGCTTTCCTGGTGCCCGGCCTGGTGATGATGAGCGTGCTGCAGAACGCTTTCGCCAACAGCTCCTCTTCGCTGATCCAGAGCAAGATCATGGGCAGCCTGGTGTTTGTGCTGCTCACGCCGCTGTCGCACTGGCACTGGTTTTTCGCCTATGTGGGCTCCTCGGTCGCGCGCGGCCTGCTGGTCGGTGTGGGCGTGTTCGCCGTCACCGTGTTTTTCGGCCAGCCGGCTTTTGTGGCGCCGCTGTGGATCGTGCTGTTCGCGGTGCTGGGCGCCGCCATGCTGGGCGCGCTGGGTGTGATCGCCGGGCTGTGGTCCGAGAAGTTCGACCAGATGGCGGCCTTCCAGAACTTCGTCATCATGCCCATGACTTTCCTGAGCGGCGTGTTTTATTCGATTCACTCGCTGCCGCCCTTCTGGCAGAAGGTCAGCCACCTGAACCCCTTCTTCTACATGATCGACGGTTTCCGTTACGGCTTTTTCGGCGTCAGCGACGTCTCACCCTGGCTGAGCCTGGGCATTGTCGCGACGGCCTTGCTGGCCGTCAGCGCCGTGGCCGTCAACCTGCTGCGCACCGGCTACAAAATAAGACACTAGACATGACCAGCGAAGAACTGCAATCCATCATCGCCGCGGGCCTGCCCTGCGAGCACATCGAGCTGTCGGGTGACGGCCGGCACTGGTATGCCACTGTGGTGTCCAGCGCCTTTGAAGGCCAGCGCCTGATCCAGCGCCACCAGAAGGTCTACGCCACGCTGGGCGGCCGCATGCAGACCGACGAGGTGCATGCGCTGTCGATGAAAACCTACACGCCCACCGAATGGGCCAACACCAACAACGGCAACGCGAACTGAAAAGAACATGGACAAATTACTCATCAAGGGCGGCAAGCCGCTGGCCGGCACGGTCGAAATTTCCGGCGCCAAGAATGCCGCGCTGCCCGAGCTTTGCGCTGCGCTGCTGACGGCCGACGAGGTGACGCTGCGCAACGTGCCGCGCCTGCAGGACGTGGCCACCATGCTCAAGCTGATCCGCAACATGGGTGTGGAAGCCGAGCGTGGCGACGACGGCACGGTGCGTATCAACGCCGGGCCGCTGAGCTCGCCCGAGGCGCCCTATGAACTGGTCAAGACCATGCGCGCCTCCGTGCTGGCCCTGGGGCCGCTGTTGGCGCGCTTCGGCGAAGCCACGGTGTCGCTGCCGGGCGGTTGCGCCATCGGCTCGCGCCCTGTGGACCAGCACATCAAGGGACTGCAGGCCATGGGCGCCGAGATCGTGGTCGAACACGGCTACATGATCGCCAAGCTGCCAGCCGGGCAGAAACGCCTGAAGGGCGCCAGCATCACCACCGACATGGTCACCGTCACCGGCACCGAAAACTTCCTGATGGCCGCCAGCCTGGCCGAAGGTGAGACCATCCTGGAAAACGCCGCGCAGGAGCCCGAGATCGGCGACCTGGCCGAAATGCTCATCAAGATGGGCGCGAAGATTGAAGGCCACGGCACGCGCCGCATCCGTATCCAGGGTGTGGAGCGCCTGTACGGGTGCACCCACCAGGTGGTGGCTGACCGCATCGAAACCGGCACCTTTCTGTGCGCGGTAGCGGCCGCTGGCGGTGACGTCGTTTTGAAGCACGGCCGCGCCGACCACCTCGACGCCGTGATTGACAAGTTGCGCGAAGCCGGCGCGACCGTGACGGCAGGCGAAGGTTTTATCCGCATCCAGGCCAGCGGCCGTATGAAGGCGCAGTCCTTCCGCACCACCGAGTACCCCGGTTTCCCGACCGACATGCAGGCCCAGTTCATGGCGCTCAATGCCATCGCGCTGGGCAGCAGCACGGTGACCGAGACGATTTTTGAGAACCGCTTCATGCACGTCAACGAGATGGTGCGCCTGGGCGCCAAGATCCAGATCGACGGCAAGATCGCCGTCATGGAAGGCGTCGAAAAGCTCTCCGGTGCCACCGTCATGGCAACCGACCTGCGTGCCTCCGCCAGCCTGGTCATCGCCGGCCTGGTGGCCGAAGGCGAAACCCTGGTGGACCGCATCTACCACCTGGACCGCGGCTACGACCAGATGGAAGCCAAGCTGCGCGGAATCGGCGCCGATATCGAGCGGGTGAAAGCATGATCACGCTCGCACTCTCCAAAGGCCGCATCTTCGACGACATCCTGCCGCTGCTGAAAACAGCCGGCATCGAGGTGCTGGACGATCCCGAAAAATCCCGCAAGCTGATCCTGGACACCAACCAGCCCGGCGTGCGCGTGGTGCTGGTGCGCGCCACCGATGTGCCCACCTATGTGCAGTACGGCGGCGCCGACCTCGGTGTGGTCGGCAAGGACACCCTGCTCGAATCCGGCAGCCAGGGCCTGTACCAGCCGCTTGATTTGCAGATCGCCAAGTGCCGCATCAGCGTGGCCGTGCGCGAAGGCTTTGACTACGCCGCGGCCGTGCGCCAGGGCTCGCGCCTCAAAGTCGCCACCAAATACGTGGCGATCGCGCGCGACTTCTTTGCCACCAAGGGCGTGCACGTTGACCTGATCAAGCTCTACGGCAGCATGGAACTGGCGCCGCTCACCGGTCTGGCCGACGCCATCGTCGACCTGGTATCCACCGGCAGCACGCTCAGGGCCAACCACCTGGTCGAAGTCGAGCGCATCATGGACATCAGCTCGCACCTGGTGGTCAACCAGACCGCGCTCAAGCTCAAGCAGGCGCCCATACGCCAATTGATAGATGCCCTTTCGGCCGCCACGGCCTCCTCGCGAAAATCCTGAGCCATGAAACTGACCGCCGCGCCCGCCCGCCTATCCACGGTTTCCGCCACCTTCGAGGCCGAATTCAAGGCGCGCCTGCACTGGTCCGCCGACACCGACGCGGCGATCGAGCAGCGCGTGGCCGACATCCTGGCCGATGTGCAGCAGCGCGGCGATGCGGCGGTGCTCGAATACACGGCACGCTTTGACAGGCTCAACGTTGCCGCCATGGGCGAACTTGAGCTCACGCAGGCCGAATTGAAGGCCGCGTTTGACACCATTCCCGCGGCCCAACGCGATGCGCTCGAAGCCGCCGCGCGCCGCGTGCGCAGCTACCACGAGGCCCAGAAGAAGGCCAGCGGCGAAAGCTGGAGCTACCGCGACGAAGACGGTACCCTGCTCGGCCAGAAGGTCACGCCGCTGGACCGCGTCGGCATCTATGTGCCCGGCGGCAAGGCGGCCTACCCGTCGTCGGTGCTGATGAACGCCATCCCCGCCCATGTGGCCGGCGTCGGCGAAATCATCATGGTCGTGCCCACGCCCAAGGGCGAGAAAAACGCCCTGGTGCTGGCCGCCGCCTATGTGGCCGGCGTGACCCGCGCCTTCACGATCGGCGGCGCGCAAGCTGTGGCCGCGCTGGCCTACGGTACGCAGACCGTGCCCAAGGTCGACAAGATCACCGGTCCCGGCAATGCCTATGTCGCCAGCGCCAAGAAACGCGTCTTCGGCACGGTGGGCATCGACATGATCGCCGGCCCGTCGGAAATCCTCGTGCTGGCCGATGGCAGCACGCCAGCCGATTGGGTGGCCATGGATCTGTTCAGCCAGGCCGAGCACGACGAACTCGCGCAAAGCATTTTGCTGTGCCCCGACGCCGCCTACCTCGACCAGGTGCAAGCCGCGATTGACCGCCTGCTGCTCGAAATGCCGCGCGCCGAGATCATCGCCAAGTCCCTCACTGGCCGCGGCGCGCTGATCCACACGCGCAGCATGGAAGAAGCCTGCGAAATCAGCAACCGCATCGCGCCCGAACATCTGGAAGTCTCCAGCCGCGAGCCGCACAAGTGGGAGCCGCTGCTCAGGCACGCCGGCGCCATCTTCCTGGGCGCCTACACCAGCGAATCGCTGGGCGATTACTGCGCCGGTCCCAACCACGTGCTGCCCACCAGCGGCACCGCGCGCTTTTCGAGCCCGCTGGGTGTCTACGATTTCCAGAAACGCTCCAGCCTGATCGAGGTCAGCGAAGCCGGCGCCCAAGTGCTGGGGAAGATTGCCGCCGAACTGGCTTATGGCGAAGGCCTGCAGGCGCATGCGCGTGCGGCCGAGATGCGGCTGAAATAAGGCCTCAAATTACACGAATTTCGTGCAACACGAAATTCGTGTAAACTTCAGGCTATGAAGAACGTGACCATCACCGTGGACGATGCGGCCCTGGAATGGGTGCGCATCGAGGCGGCGCGGCGCAATACCAGCGTCTCGCGCCTGGTGGGCGAGATGCTGGCTGAGAAGATGCAGCGCACAGACGCCTACCAGCGCGCCCTGCATGACTGGCAAAACAAGGACAGGCTGTGGGTATCCAACGGACAGCCTTATCCCACGCGCCTTGAGTTGGACGAGCGCGGCGCATGAGCGAGGCATCCACCGGCGTTTTTGTGGACGCCAGCATCCTGCTTCACAGCGAAGACGGCGCCGACCGGGCTAAACAGCAGGCCGCCCTGGCCTGGCTGACCGTGCTGTGGCGGCGCGGGCTGGGCCGCACCAGCACCCAGGTGCTCAATGAGTTCTACCTGCTGGCTACGCGCAAGATCCAGCCGCCCATGCCGGCCGGCGATGCGCGCGCCGAAGTGCGTCGCTACGAGCTCTGGCAGCCCTGGCAAACCGACCACGCGACCGTCGAATCCGCCTGGGCGGTGGAAAGCCGCTACGGCCTGCATTACAGGGATTGCCTGGTTGTGGCCGCGGCCCAGCATCTGGCCTGCCGTTACCTGCTCAGCGAAGACCTGGCGCATGAGCAGCACTACGGTGGTGTCCAGGTGATCAATCCTTTTAAAACCGGCATCGAACTGTTGGAGACCCTTGCATGACCCTGCCTGCCCCTTCACTGGACAGCAAACTCAAGAAACTGATACGCCAGGATGTGCAGTCCATGCACGCCTACGCCATCCAGGACTCGGCCGGCATGGTCAAGCTCGATGCCATGGAGAACCCGCACCGCCTGCCCATGGCGCTGCAGGCCAAGCTGGGCCAGCGCCTGGGCGCGTTGGCGCTGAACCGTTATCCCGACGGCCGGGTCAACGAGCTGCGCCGCTCACTGGCCGACTACGCGCGTATGCCCGAAGGCTTCGACATCATGCTGGGCAACGGCTCGGACGAGCTGATCTCGCTGCTGGCCATGGCCTGCGACGTGGAGGGCGGCTCCATCCTGGCGCCGCTGCCGGGTTTTGTGATGTACGCCATGAGCGCGCAGCTGCAGGGCCTCAAATTTATCGGCGTGCCGCTGACGGCCGACTTTGAACTCGACGAAGCCGCCATGCTGGCCGCGATCAAAGAGCACCAGCCTTCCATCATCTACCTGGCCTATCCCAACAACCCCACGGCCAACCTGTGGGACGACGCGGTGATCGAAAAAATCATCGAGGCGGCGCCCGGGCTGGTGGTGATGGACGAGGCCTACCAGCCGTTTTCAAGCAAAAGCTATATAGACCGCATCGCCGGGCACGGCCACGTGCTGCTGATGCGCACCCTGAGCAAGTTCGGCCTGGCCGGCGTGCGCCTCGGCTACATGATGGGCCCCAAGGCTCTGATCGCCGAGGTCGACAAGGTGCGCCCGCCCTACAACATCAGTGTGCTCAACTACGAGTGCGCGCTGTTCGCGCTGGAGCACCAGGACGAATTCGCCGCCCAGGCAAACGAGCTGGTGGCCCAGCGCGCCGTGCTGATGGACGCGCTGGCCGGTATGGCGGCCAAGGGCGTCAAAGCCTGGAAAAGCGATGCCAACATGATCCTGGTGCGCGTGCCCGATGCGGCCAAAACCTTTGAGGGCATGAAATCCCACAAGGTGCTGGTCAAAAACGTTTCTAAAATGCATCCATTGCTGGCCAATTGTTTGCGCCTGACGGTCGGCACCGCGGACGAGAACGCGCAAATGCTGGCGGCGCTTGAAAAATCCCTATGACTACCCCCACCCTCGCTCCTTCTGCACCGAGAACCGCCGAGGTTTCGCGCAACACCGCCGAAACCCAGATCACCGTCAAGCTCAACCTCGACGGCACCGGCAGGGCCAACCTGTCCACGGGCATAGGCTTTTTCGACCACATGCTGGACCAGATCGCCCGCCATGGACTGATCGACCTGGACATCCAGGCCAAAGGGGACTTGCACATTGACGGCCACCACACGGTCGAGGACGTGGGCATCACGCTGGGCCAGGCGGTGGCCAAGGCCGTGGGCGACAAAAAGGGCCTGCGCCGCTACGGCCACGCCTATGTGCCGCTGGACGAGGCGCTGTCGCGTGTGGTGGTCGATTTTTCGGGCCGCCCGGGCCTGGAGATGCACGTGCCCTTCAAGAGCGGCATGATAGGCACCTTTGACAGCCAGCTGGCTTACGAGTTTTTCCAGGGTTTTGTGAACCACGCTTTCGTGACCCTGCACATCGACAACCTCAAGGGTGAAAACGCCCATCACCAGGCAGAGACCGTGTTCAAGGCCTTCGCCCGCGCGCTGCGCATGGCGCTGGAGATAGACCCGCGCGCGGCCGGTGTGATCCCCTCGACCAAGGGCTCGCTTTAAGCCAGTCCTCACAGCCGCCGTGCGGGATTCCATCTCCATTTTTGGCTTTACCCCCTACAAATGGGCGCCGGCAGCCCTTAAATTCACAGTCAACCCTTCTTGAATCCCTGATGGCAAAACCCAAAACAGTGGCCGTGGTCGACTACGGCATGGGCAACCTGCATTCCGTGTCGCAGGCCGTGCGTCACGTGGCCTCGGGCAGCGGCTTTGAGGTGGTGGTCACTTCCAAGGCCGAGGACGTCATGAGCGCCGAGCGCATCGTGCTGCCCGGACAGGGCGCGATTGCCGACTGCATGCGCGAGCTGGCCGATTCCGGCATGCTGGAGTCGGTGCTGCACGCGGCGGCCCACAAGCCGCTGTTCGGCGTCTGCGTGGGCATGCAGATGCTGCTGAGCCACAGCGACGAAGGCCAGCCCGGCGACGGCGGGGCCGGCACCGACGGCTTGGGGCTGATTCCCGGCGAGGTCGTCAGGTTCGAGCTGGCGGGCAGGACGCAGCCCGACGGCAGCCGCTACAAGGTGCCGCAGATGGGCTGGAACCAGGTCTACCAAAATGGTGCGGGCACGGCCAAGGCTCATCCAGTCTGGGGCGGCGTGCCCGACGGTGCTTACTTTTATTTCGTGCACAGCTTTTATGCCCGCCCGTCGGACGCACGCCACACTGCCGGCGAAGCGGAATACGGTGCGCGCTTTGCAGCGGCGATTGCACGCGATAATATTTTTGCCACCCAGTTCCACCCCGAAAAAAGCGCCGAGCACGGACTGGCCCTGTACCGCAACTTCCTGCACTGGAACCCGTAGCACCCAATATCCGACTTGGGTCAGACCCGGTACCGGGACGCTGGAGTTTTTGTTACCCTGACCATCCGATTTCTTTTTTTACCGTCTTTTTTACCGCCACATGCTACTCATCCCCGCGATTGACCTGAAAGACGGTCACTGCGTTCGCCTCAAACAGGGCGACATGGATCAATCCACCATCTTCAGTGAAGACCCGGCCGCCATGGCGCGCAGTTGGGTCGACAAGGGCGCGCGCCGCCTGCACCTGGTGGACCTGAATGGCGCTTTCGCGGGCAAGCCCAAGAACGAGCAGGCCATCAAGCAGATCCTGGCGGAAGTCGGCAGCGAAATCGACGTGCAACTTGGCGGCGGCATCCGCGACCTGGACACGATTGAGCGCTACCTGGACGCCGGCCTGCGCTACGTCATCATCGGCACGGCCGCTGTGAAGAACCCGGGTTTCCTGCAGGACGCCTGCACGGCCTTCGGCGGCCACATCATCGTCGGCCTGGACGCCAAGGACGGCAAGGTCGCCACCGACGGCTGGAGCAAGATGACCGGCCACGAGGTCATCGACCTGGGCAAGAAGTTCCAGGACTACGGCGTCGAATCCATCATCTACACCGACATAGGCCGCGACGGCATGCTGACCGGCATCAACATCGACGCCACCGTCAAGCTGGCCCAGGCCCTGACCATTCCCGTGATCGCCTCCGGCGGCCTGTCGAACATGGCCGACATCGAAAAGCTGTGCGAAGTAGAGGAGGAAGGCGTGGAAGGCGTGATCTGCGGCCGCTCGATTTACAGCGGCGACCTGGATTTCGAAAAGGCGCAAGCCCGCGCCGACGAGCTCAACGGCTAGGAGCGCCCATAAATCCGATTTTCGGGCGCATGGCGGCGTTGCGCGGTGCTCGGAATCCTCATGCACCGCAAGTGCATTCCGGTTCCTGTGCTCCGGGCGCCTTGCCCTGCATCCCGACAATCGGATTTCTGGGCACTCCTAGAGGCATCTTCAACCATCGTCAGATCCACTGAATCCAAATGCTCGCCAAAAGAATAATCCCCTGCTTGGACGTCACCGGTGGCCGCGTGGTCAAAGGCGTCAACTTCACCCAGCTGCGCGACGCGGGCGACCCGGTGGAAATCGCCGCGCGCTACAACGAGCAGGGCGCCGATGAACTCACCTTCCTCGACATCACCGCCACCAGCGACGGGCGCGACCTGATCCTGCCCATTATCGAGGCGGTGGCCTCCCAGGTTTTTATTCCGCTGACGGTGGGCGGCGGCGTGCGCACCGTCGAAGATGTGCGCCGTCTGCTCAATTCAGGCGCCGACAAAACCAGCTTTAATTCGGCCGCCATCGCCAATCCGCAGGTGATTGAAGACGCATCGGCCAAATACGGCTCGCAGTGCATCGTGGTGGCGATAGATGCCAAGCGCCGCAGCGAGGAAGACGCCAAAACGCGCGGTCCTGGCTGGGATGTCTACAGCCACGGCGGTCGCAAAAACACCGGTATGGACGCTGTGGCCTGGGCCACCGAGATGGCGCGGCGCGGCGCCGGCGAGATCTTGCTGACCAGCATGGACCGAGACGGCACCAAATCGGGCTTTGACCTGGCCCTGACCCGCGCGGTGAGCGACGCCGTCAGCGTGCCGGTGATCGCTTCGGGCGGTGTCGGTAACCTGGAGCACCTGGCCGACGGCGTGCAGACGGGCGGCGCTGACGCGGTGCTGGCGGCCAGCATCTTCCATTACGGCGAATACACGGTGCAGCAGGCCAAGCAGCATATGGCAGCGCGCGGCATACCCATGAGGTTGACGTAAGGCCCGCAGGACTCACGCACGGCGCGCCATCGCGCCTTACCCTGCTGGTTTTATGTTGCAATCGGCTGTAATGCCCAAATCTCTCACAATATGCCCATGAACTGGTTAGACGACGTTAGCTGGGACGACAAGGGCCTGATCCCGGTCATTGCACAGGAAGCCTCCAGCGGCGATGTGCTCATGTTTGCCTGGATGAATCGTGAGGCGCTGCAAAAAACCGCCGAGCTGGGTCAGGCGGTCTACTACAGCCGCTCGCGCGGGCGTCTGTGGCACAAGGGCGAGGAATCGGGAAACCAGCAAACGGTGCATGAAATTCGCCTGGACTGCGACAACGATGTGATCTTGCTCAAGGTGACGCAGCTCGGCCACACGCCGGGCATCGCCTGCCACACCGGTCGCCATAGCTGCTTTTTCAGTGTGTATAAAGACGGCCAGTGGGTGGTGACCGAGCCGGTCCTGAAAGACCCGACCACCATGTACAAACAGACTCCGGGCAAACATGAGCACGAATGATTCCCTCCAGCGCCTGGCGCAGGTCATCGAAAGCCGCAAGGCGGCCAACGGCGGCGACCCTGAAAAAAGCTATGTGGCGCGGCTGCTGCACAAGGGCCCCGACGCCTTCCTGAAAAAGATCGGCGAGGAAGCCACCGAAACCGTGATGGCCGCCAAGGACATCGATTGCGCGCTGGCCCAGGGCGGTGCGACGGCCGAGCTTAAAGGCAAGCTGGTCGGGGAGGTCGCCGACCTGTGGTTTCACAGCCTGATCGCGCTGGCACACTACGGGCTCAGCCCGGCCGAGGTGATTGCCGAGCTGGAGCGCCGGGAAGGCACCAGCGGCATCGAGGAAAAAGCGCTGCGCAAAGCCCAGCACCGCGACGCGGCCGAAAAACCGTGAGCGCCCCGGCCGCCGATTTTCATTTTGATTTCACTGTGACAGGAACCTGAACCCCCCATGGAAACCGATCTGGCCGAATTCGAGGTCAAGAACCCCAACGACCGCCTTGTGATGCATGTGTTGTATGGCCTGCATACGCTGGCCTGGTTCAGCGGCGGCGTGTTCGCGGTGATCGCCGTGATCGTCAACTACATACGCCGTGCCGACGAGTCCGATGCGCTGTACATCGACCACCACAACTACATGATCCGCACCTTCTGGTGGACGCTGGGCTGGCTGGTGCTGCTGTCGCCACTGTGGCTGCTGTTGGTGCTGCCGGGCTTCATTGCCTATGGCGTCGTGTGGATCTGGTACTTGTACCGCTGCGTGCGGGGCTGGATGCGCTTCAACAGCCACCGCCCGACTTGAGCCCTTTCAAACCGACCAAGCCATGAGCCACTCAGACAACTGCATTTTCTGCAAAATCGCCGCGGGCGCCATTCCCAGCCGCAAGGTGTATGAAGACGACGAATTGTTCGCCTTCCACGACATCAACCCCTGGGCACCCGTGCATTTTTTGATCATCCCCAAGGACCATATCCCGTCCATGGCGCAGGTGGGGCCCGAACATGCGGCGCTGATGGGCCGCATGATGGTGCTGGCCCCCAAGCTGGCGATGGAGCAGGGCTGCAACCCCTACCCGGCCGGCGGTTACCGCATCGTGACCAACACCGGCGCGGAGGGCGGGCAGGAGGTGCACCACTTGCATTTCCACGTGATCGGCGGTCCGCGTCCCTGGTTGAAGGGTTAAGAGCCACAGGGAACCCCGGGCCGCGCTGGCACACTAACCCGGTAGGCCAATGTGTGTAATTCGTGTCCTGGCAGGCCGGGCCTTTAGAATCAAGCCAGTTCCGTGTAAACCGGCAATTCCGCATTTACCTGCACTTACACATCTCAATTCCAGACTAGGAGTAAATCATGGGTGGACTTTCCATTTGGCACTGGTTGATCGTGCTGTTGATCGTGGTGATGGTTTTCGGCACCAAAAAGCTCAAAAACATGGGCAGCGACCTCGGCGGCGCGGTCAAGGGCTTCAAGGACGGCATGAAGGACGGCAACCAGCCTCCCGCCGAAACTCCGGTGCCGCCCGCCAGTGTCACGAACGCTCAAGCTTCGGACAAGACGACGATCGACGTCGAAGCCCGCCAAAAATCCTGATCCGGCCTGACACCCCGTGATTGATCTCGGCATTTCCAAAATGGCGCTGATAGGCGCCGTGGCGCTGATCGTCATCGGTCCGGAAAAATTGCCGCGCGTGGCACGCACCGTGGGCACGCTGCTGGGCAAGGCGCAGCGCTATGTGGCAGACGTCAAAAACGAGGTCAACCGCTCCATGGAACTGGATGAACTCAAGAAGATGAAGGAAACCGTCGAGGGCGCGGCCCGGGATGTCGAGAACTCCATCCAGACCAACGCCAGCGATTTTGAAAAATCCTGGGCCGAGGCTACGGGCGATTCCTCCTCTTCAGCCGGCCTTCCCGGCATGGAAATCTTCCCCGAATATAAGCACCCGAAAAAGAAGTGGCGCCTCAAACAAGGTGCGACGCCCCAGTGGTACAAGGCCCGTACCGGCGTGCGCACCCGCGCGCAGTCGGGCGCGGCGCGTGTGGCGCGGTTCCGCCCGCAGCCGGGCCGCCTGTCTTGAGCTTTCCTGCTGATCTTTTGCTTTTGTTCCTTGCGCACTTCCCGGCGCCATCCATACAGCGCAAACTTCCGTCATGAGCGATCCCAATACCGACAAGCCCGACGAACTCGCGGGTACCGAGCAGCCTTTTGTGCAGCATCTCATGGAGCTGCGCGACCGGATGATCAGGGCGGTGATCGCCATTGGCGTCGCGGCGGCCGTGCTGGCCTTTTATCCGGGGGCCAGTGCCCTGTATGACCTGATGGCCGCGCCGCTGGTGGCAACCCTGCCCGAGGGCTCCAAACTGATCGCCATCAGCGTGATCACCCCCTTTGTGGTGCCGATCAAGATTTTGTTCATGGCGGCCTTCATGATCGCGCTGCCGGTGGTGCTTTACCAGGTGTGGGCCTTTGTCGCGCCCGGCCTTTATTCGCACGAGAAAAAACTCGTCATGCCGCTGGTGATTTCGAGCACCGTGCTGTTTTTTGTCGGCGTGGCTTTCTGTTATTTCGTCGTGTTCGGCCAGGTCTTCCACTTCATCCAGAGTTTTGCGCCCAAGTCCATCATCGCCACGCCGGACATCGAGGAATACCTGAGTTTTGTGCTCGGCATGTTCCTGGCCTTCGGGCTGGCCTTTGAGGTGCCCATCGCGGTGATCCTGCTGGTGCGCATGGGTGTACTCAGCGTGGCCCAGCTACGCGAATACCGCGGTTACTTCTGGGTGGCCGCGGCCGTCGGCACCGCATTGGTGACGCCGCCTGATGCGGGTTCCATGATCATGTTGCTGGGCGTGGTCGGCGGGCTCTATGAGGTGGGCATCGTCGCCGCGCAGCTGTTCGTCAAGCACACCAAAAAGCCTGAAGACGACAGCGAGGCCGAAGCGGCCAAGCCCTGAGCCTCGGCTGCCTGATTCCTAGCGCTGCTGCACCTTGGGCCGCTGGCGCTTGCCGGGCGTGACGGCAATTTCGGTTTGTTTGTCCTTGCGCAGCACCGTCAGCGGTGTGGGAGTGCCGGGCTTGAGGGCCGCCACGGCGGTTAGCAGCTGGCTCACGTTGCGCACGCTCTTGCCGTCCACCGCGGTGATCACGTCGCCGGGTTGTATGCCGGCTTGCGCGGCCGGGCCGTTTTGCAGCACACCGGTGATGATGACGCCGCCGTCGCTGGCCGCCGCGGGCTTGAGGCCAAAGGTCTCGGCCAGTTCAGGGTTGAGGTCCTGCGGCTCCACACCTATCCAGCCGCGCGTTACCTGACCGTCCTTCACGATGCCGTCGAGCACCTGCTTGGCGGTGGACACCGGAATGGCGAAGCCTATGCCCATGGAGCCGCCCGAGCGCGAGTAGATCGCGGTGTTGATGCCCATGAGGTGGCCGTTCACGTCGACCAGCGCGCCGCCCGAATTGCCGGGGTTGATGGCCGCGTCGGTCTGGATGAAGTTTTCAAAAGTATTGATGCCCAGCTGGTTTCGCCCCAGTGCGCTGACGATGCCCCCGGTGACGGTCTGGCCCACGCCGAAGGGGTTGCCGATGGCCAGCACGGGGTCGCCCACCTGCAGTGCGTCGGAATTGCCCAGCACGATGACCGGAAGCTTGTCCAGGTCGATCTTGAGGATGGCGAGGTCGGTGTCGGGATCCGTGCCTATGACCTGGGCCTTGGCCTTGCGCGTGTCGTTGAGAATGACTTCGATGTCGTCGGCGCCCTCGACGACATGGTTGTTGGTCAGGATGTAGCCGCTGGCGCTGATGATGACGCCGCTGCCCAGGCCGCCCTGCGGCTCGTTCGGGCTCTGGTCGCCGAAGAAGAACTTGAACCAGGGGTCTTCGGCATGCGGGTTCCTGGCCGCGGCCTTGCTCGTGTTGATGCTGACGACGGCTGCGGACGCCGTTTTGGCTGCCGAGGCAAAACCGCCGGCGGCTCCCGGGCTGCGCGGCGCACTGCCGGCCGGCGCTTCGATCACCGAGACACCGGGCGTGTTGCCGCGGTCCAGCCATTGCGGCTTGAGTGTGGCCACCACAAAGTACGCCGCCAGCAGGACGGTCACCGTTTGGGAAAAGAGAAGCCAGGTACGTTTCATGAAGCGATGGATGGCGGTGTGCGCGGCGGAATGAGGAAAAACCACTAGGGTGAGACCCTGCGGCGCTGGCTGGGTGGGGCGCGGCCGGGTGTTGAAGTTTATCGCTTTGGGTCCCGGGCCGCTGTAAGGAAGCATGCCGCTTTGCTCCGGTACCATGTTTTCGGGGGCTTCAAGCCGCCCGGGGATTCACAACCATAACGGAGGCGACAATCATGCATCAGTACTCAAGGCGGGCCTGGCTCGCGCGCGGCGCGGCCGCAATGGCGGCGGGTTCGGCGGGGCTGGCGGCGCCGGCCCTGGCCGCACCCACCACGACGAAATTCCCGGCGAGCCTGGTGGTGCAGGGTACTGCGCTGCAGCTCAACGGCGCCGGCACGCGCTTCAAGGCGATCTTCCAGGTCTACGACATGGCCATGTACACCAGCCGCAAGGTGACGTCGGCCGACGAGGCGATGAAGCTGGGCACGCCCATCCGCCTGTCTTTCGTGGCGCTGCGGGAGGTCTCGGGCACCGACCTCGGCCGTCTCTTTCTGCGCGGCATGGCCGACAACTCCACCCGCGATGCGGTGAGCCGCCATTCGGTGTCAAGCAACCGGCTGATCGACATCTTCTCGGGTCGCAGCAAGCTGATGCCCGGCGACTCCTTCGCGATGGAGTTTGTGCCGGGCAAAGGAACCAGCTTTTTCATCGTTGAGCAGCTCCAGGGCGCGCCGGTCGGCGACGCGGAGTTCTTCCGGATGGTGCTGGGCATCTGGCTGGGCGCCGCACCGGCCGACTTCATGCTGAAAGACGCGCTGCTGGGTATCGAGAAAAGCTGAACGCCCTGAGACAATGGGGGCATGAGCACCACCCGACAGGACTTGCTGCAGGCCTTTGACGCGCTTTTGCAGCCCGCGCGCTTCAAGGACTACGGCCCCAACGGCCTGCAGGTCGAGGGCCGGCCCGAGGTTCGCAAAATCGTTTCCGGCGTCACGGCCAGCCTGGCGCTGATCGAGGCGGCGGTGGCCGCGCGAGCCGACGCCATCTTTGTGCACCACGGCCTGTTCTGGCGCGGCCAGGACGGCCGCGTCACGGGCTGGATGAAGCAGCGCCTGGCACTGCTGCTGGCGCAGGACATCAACCTCTTTGCCTACCACCTGCCGCTGGATGCGCATCCCGAACTCGGCAACAACGCGCAGCTGGGCCTGCAACTGGGCCTGGCTGCGAGCGCACGCTTTGGCGAGCAGGATCTGGGCTTTATCGGCGGCCGAAGCGACGGCGGCCGGTTTGCCGACGCCGCCGCCCTGGCTGCGCATGTGCAGCAGGTGTTGAAGCGGCCTGTGGTCCAGGCTGGGCCCTCCCAAAAAGCCATCCACAACATCGCTTGGTGCACGGGTGGCGCGCAGGGCTACTTTGAGGCCGCGATCGCAGCGGGCGCGGATGCCTTTATCACGGGTGAGATTTCCGAGCCGCAAGCCCATTACGCGCGCGAAATGGGTGTGGCCTTTATCGCCTGCGGCCACCATGCATCGGAGCGTTATGGCGCGCCGGCCGTGGCGGGGCAGGTCGCGGCGCAACTGGGCCTGGCCCACGAGTTCATCGATATCGACAACCCGGCTTGAGCCTGTCTAAGCCGGCTTGTGGCGCGGCCGGGCCGTCCGGGGGGCTTTGGCGGCGTTTTTGGCTGGTTTGGACGAGGACTTGGGCCGTGAAGGCGTGGCCGGCACCGCGTTACGCAGGGCTCCCCAGTTGGAGCCCAGGTCGGCATGCTCGACCGGAACGGCGGTGCGGCTCTCCGGGTCCAGCAAGGCCGCGCGGGAGCGCATTGCGCGCGCGGCCTGCGCCACCGACTGTGCTTCGTGCAGCAACTGGTCCACGTCCTTGCCCGCCGCCGACAGGTGAACAATGCCGACCGCGATGTCGGGTGAAATCCGTATGCGGCGCCCGTCCAGCGAACGCAAGTCCAGGGGACGGCGCAGGCTGGAGGCCACACGCAGGCCCAGCGTGCGTATCCAGCGCGGTGAATGCATGGTCTCCAGCAGCACCATAAAACAGCGGTCGTAGTAGCGGCCGGCCGGATTGACGGTCCCGGTGTGGCGCTGCATGCGTCGCGCCAGCTGGATGTAGAGGTCGTTGAGGCCGGCCTGGCCGATCAAGGGCACCAGGCGCTCCGGCTCAAACAGCAGCACGGCCATCAGGGCGCCGTCGCGCCGCGTGCGCTGGCGGCGGCTCTGCGCCCGGATGATCTTCTGGATCATGGCCACGCCGTCGTAAAGCTGGGTGATGGGGTCGCGGCGCGAGACCTCGCCATCCATCATTTGCCGGGTCTGGTGGTTGCGCAGCCACAGCATCGCCGCGGTGATGACCACACTCAGCAGGGCCGCCAGAGCCACGCCGGCCTGCAGCAGCAGCGGCGGCCGGCTGGTGTTCAGTGCCAGTCCGTAGAGGCCGATTTGCGCCGGCAGGGTCAGCAGGCAACCCAGGGCCAGGCCCCAGGCCATCCTGTCGCCCAGCTGCGTGGCGCGCACCGAAAGCCAGAGCACCACGGACAGGTTGGCAATCGCCAGCGCCCCCGAAACCGGCAGGCGCCATTCAGGGGCGAGCACCAGGCACAGCGGCATGCCGGCCAGGCACACCACGGTCATTGCCAGCAGGCTGACTTTCATCACGTGGTCGCGTTGGTGGGCCGACAGCCATTTGCTGGCGCCGTAGCTGCCCATGGCTGCACACAGCGGCCCGACGAGGAGTTGCGCCGTGGCCAGCTCGTCGTGCGCGACCGGCCAGAGGGCGCCCGGCAGCCCGCTCAGCAGCAGGACGACTGCCCAGCACAGGGCCAGGTAAGCCAGCGTTTGCGAGGCGGCGCGCGTGCGGCTGTAAAGGGCGTCGGCCAGGGCCAGCAGGACCACCAGGCCGAGCGCGCCGGCGGACGCGCTCCAGAGCATCATCTCGGCCCCGGACATCAGGGGATAGGCGGCTGCATTCATGGCCGGCTCAGCGCTGTGCAAGGGCCTGCCGGCCGCTGCGCTGTGGTTTGCGCCAAAATACCGCAAGAATGCATCTGCCCGAACCCCTCGTGTTTTTTGGCCTGTCGCGGTCTTATGCCGACCGCAGGCCTACCCATTTTTTCGCGATTATGGTCCGTCCGCCCGCGAAATGCACTGTCCCCCTGGAAATTGTCCCCACGCCGCGAGAGGAGCTCCGTGGCTAAGCCGCTGCTCATCACCATGGGCGATGCGGCCGGCATAGGGCCGGAAATCATCGCCAAGGCTTTTTGCGAGGCGCCGGCCGAGCTGGCCGGCTGCGCCGTGGTGGGGGATGTGGCCACTTTGCGCCGCGCTGCCGCGCTGGTGGCTTCCCCGCTGGCATTGCCGGTGGCGCAACTGGCCAGCCTGGCCGGGCTGCACGGCGTGCCCCCGCAGTGCATTCCGGTGCTGCAGCAATGCGCGCTGCCGGGCCTGGTGCCTTATGGAGAGGTCAGCGGCGTGGCCGGCCAGGCCGCGGCCGACTGCATCGTCTGGGCGGCGCGCCGCGTGCTGGCCGATGAGGCCGCGGCGCTGGTCACCGCGCCCATCCACAAGGAGGCCCTGGCAGCGGCTGGCGGCTGGGCGGCGGCGTTTCCGGGCCACACCGAAATGTTGCAGGCCGAGGCGGCCGCTTTTCTGGGCAAGCCTGTGAGCGAGGTGCCGGTGCGCATGATGCTGGCCAATGACGAGTTGCGCACGGTGCTGGTCAGCATTCACATGTCGCTCAGGCTGGCCATCGAGGCCGTCACCGTGGGCAATGTGCGGCAAACCCTGCGCATCACGCACGATGCCGTGGGCGCAGCCCTGGGGCGTGCGCCGCGCATCGCTGTGGCGGGGCTCAATCCCCATGCCGGCGAAGGCGGGCTGTTCGGCAGCGAAGAGCAGACCATCATCGCCCCGGCCATCGCCGCGGCACGCGCCGAGGGCCTGGATGTGAGCGGCCCCTTCGCACCCGATACCGTGTTCATGCGGGCCCGCGAGGCTATTGGCAAGCGCGGTGAATTTGATGTGGTGGTCGCGATGTACCACGACCAGGGGCTGATTCCGGTCAAGTACCTGGGGGTGGAGCAGGGCGTCAACGTCACGCTGGGCTTGCCGCTGGTACGCACCAGCCCCGATCACGGGACGGCCTTCGACATCGCAGGCAGCGGGCGCGCCGACGCGTCCAGCCTGCTGGCCGCCGTGCGCATGGCGCGCAGGCTTGCGGCGCGGTGAAGGGCGCGAGAATTTAAGCGAAATCGGCCCTGGCTGCTATTAATTAGATAGCAATCGACCATGCGTTTGCAAGCGGGGGCCGCGGTCTGGCTTTGCCAGCCGCCAGGCGCCGTCCCCTGCAGGGGAGAGGCCCGCTACACGAAGTGAGCGGGCAACAGGGGGGTGCTTATTTCTTGAGGCTGTCGCGTATCTCGCGCAGCAGCGCAATGTCTTCAGGCGGTGCGGCGGGAGCGGGCGCCGGCTGGTCGCGCTTGAGCCGGTTGATCTGCTTGACCATCAGGAAAATGATGAAGGCCAGGATGATGAAGTTGACAGCGACGGTGATGAAGTTGCCGTAGGCGAAGACCGGCACGCCCGCCTTCTTCAGCGCGTCCAGCGTGGTGGCCGTGCCGGGCGGCACTGTCCCCAGCACCACAAAGAGGTTGGAAAAATCCAGCTTGCCGAAGAGGGCGCCGACCAGGGGAAGGATCAGGTCGCTGACGACCGAGTCCACGATCTTGCCGAAGGCCGCGCCGATGATCACGCCGACGGCCAGGTCGATCACGTTGCCCTTGACGGCAAATTCCTTGAATTCCTGCACCATTCCCATGAAGTTTCTCCTCTTGTTTTGGACAAAACATTATCAAGGCTGGGCCTGCCGCTGCGGCCCGCGCGCGGGCCCGGCTTGAAACAAAGTATGTGCAATCCGGCCTGTGCTCAAAAAACAGGCAAACTCCCGGCCTTGGGGATGGCCCGGGCCACCGGGATGCGGCCCCTCGCCTTGAAAAACGATATCGCGCTCCGCTACAATCGCGGGTTGACCCCACTATGCCTATTTCAAGCCAGTTCTTGAAGGACTCTCATGACCCAAGCAAGCGAAGCAAGCGTGAATGGCGCGCCCCACGGCGCTCCCGTAGACAAAGATAAAAGAAACTGGCTGGTGACCACCTGTGCGGTGGGCGGCGCAGGCGCCATCGCCACCGCTGTTCCCTTTGTCAGCACGTTCCAGCCCTCCGAAAAAGCCAAAGCCGCCGGCGCCGCCGTCGAAGTCGATATTTCCGACGTCAAGCCCGGTGAAAAAATCACGGTGGAATGGCGCGGCAAGCCGGTCTGGATCATCAAGCGCACGCCCGCGCAGCTCGCCGAGCTCCCCAAGGTCGATGCCTTGCTGGCCGACCCCAAGTCCGAGCGCAAGCCCGACGAACTGACCCCCGTTTATGCCCGCAACGAAAACCGCTCCATCAAGCCTGAAACGCTGGTGGTGGTTGGTATTTGCTCGCACCTGGGTTGCTCGCCTTCCGACAAGTTCCAGCCCGGCGCCCAGCCTTCGCTGCCCGACAACTGGGCCGGCGGCTTCCTGTGCCCCTGCCATGGCTCGACCTTCGACATGGCCGGCCGCGTCTACAAGAACAAGCCCGCACCGGACAACCTCGAAGTTCCTCCGCATATGTACCTGTCAGACACCCGGTTGCTGATTGGTGAAGACAAGAAGGCCTGAAGGCGCTTCATTTCCAAGCTCCTTCACAAGACCCTGTAGCCAGCGCCAGATACACGCCGAAACCTAGACGCGCGTATCCGGCGCTTGCCAAAGAACCCCACCGAACCAGGATCAGTTATGGCTGAATTCAAAGAAATTTCCCCCGATGCCCCGCTCGCCGCAAAGGCGATGAACTGGGTCGACAACCGGTTTCCCGCCAGCAAGCTCTACAAGGAGCACATGAGCGAGTACTACGCTCCGAAGAACTTCAACTTCTGGTACATCTTCGGCTCGCTGGCCATGCTGGTGCTGGTCATCCAGATCGTGACCGGCATTTTCCTGACGATGAACTACAAGCCTGATGCCGCCCTGGCATTCGGCTCGGTTGAGTACATCATGCGCGACGTGCCCTGGGGCTGGCTGATCCGCTACATGCACTCGACRGGCGCTTCCGCCTTCTTCGTGGTGGTCTACCTGCACATGTTTCGCGGCCTGCTCTACGGCAGCTACCGCAAGCCACGCGAGCTGGTCTGGATTTTCGGCTGCGCCATTTTCCTGTGCCTGATGGCCGAGGCCTTCATGGGCTACCTGCTGCCGTGGGGCCAGATGAGCTACTGGGGCGCCCAGGTGATCGTCAACCTGTTCGCCGCGATTCCTTTTATCGGCCCGGACCTGGCGCTGCTGATCCGCGGTGACTACGTGGTGGGCGATGCCACCCTGAACCGCTTCTTCGCGTTCCACGTGATCGCCGTGCCGCTGGTGCTGCTGGGCCTGGTGGCAGCGCACATCATCGCGCTGCATGAAGTCGGCTCCAACAACCCCGACGGCGTCGAAATCAAGGGTCCGAATGCGCCCAAGGACGCGCAGGGCCACCCGCTGGACGGCATCCCCTTCCATCCGTATTACACGGTGCACGACATTTTCGGCGTGAGCGTCTTCCTGATGATCTTCTCGGCGATCATCTTCTTCGCTCCCGAGTTCGGCGGCTATTTCCTCGAATACAACAACTTTATCCCGGCCGATCCGCTGAAGACGCCGGCGCACATCGCCCCGGTCTGGTACTTCACGCCTTACTACTCCATGCTGCGCGCCATCACCAGCGAGATGCTTTATGCGCTGATCGCCTGCGTGGTCGTTGCGGCCGGTTTCAGCGTCGTGAAATTCCGCATGCCGGTGGTGCTGAAGGCGGTCATCGTCGGCGCAGCCGTCGTGGGCTCGGCCCTGTTGCTGTCCATCGACGCCAAGTTCTGGGGTGTGGTCGTGATGGGCGGTGCCGTGGTGATCCTGTTCTTCCTGCCCTGGCTCGATCACAGCCCGGTCAAGTCGATCCGCTATCGTCCAGACTGGCACAAATACCTCTACGGCATTTTTGTCATCAACTTCCTGGTGCTGGGCTACCTCGGTGTTCAGCCGCCGTCGCCTGTCGGTGAGCGCGTCTCCCAGGTCGGCACGCTGTTTTACTTTGGCTTCTTCATCCTGATGCCGTGGTGGAGCCGTGTCGGCACCCCCAAAACACCGCCGGACCGTCCTGTTTTCCACGGTCACTGAGAGTTGGAGATAAAAACGATGAAAAAATTTATTTTTGCCCTGATCACCGCCTTTGGCCTGGCGGCCGGCGCACAGGCCTCCGAAGGCGGCATTGCCTGGGATAAAGCCCCCGACCGGACCAACGACCTGGGCTCCCTGCARAACGGCGCCAAGCTGTTCGTCAACTATTGCCTGAACTGCCACTCCGCTTCTTTCATGCGCTTCAACCGCCTGAAAGACATCGGCCTGACCGACAAGGAAATCAAGGACAACCTGCTGTTCACCACTGAAAAAGTGGGCGACACCATGAAAGCCGCGATTGACCCGAAACAGGCCAAGGAATGGTTCGGCGGCAATCCTCCCGACCTGACCGTGATCGCACGCTCGCGTGCCGGCCACGGCGGCACCGGCGCCGATTACCTCTACACCTACCTGCGCACTTACTACCGCGACGAAACCAAGGCGACGGGCTGGAACAACCTGGCCTTTCCGAGCGTGGCAATGCCTCATGTGCTGTGGGAACTGCAGGGCGCGCGCGAGCCTCAGTACGATTACAAGGAAGAGCACGGCCACAAAGTCCCGGTCTTCAAGGGCTGGAAGCAAATCACTCCCGGCACCATGACGCCGCTGCAATATGACCAAGCCATGGGTGACCTCGTGGGTTACCTGCAGTGGATGGGCGAGCCGGCCCAGAACACCCGCATTCGCGTCGGCGTCTGGGTGCTGATTTTCCTTCTCGGCTTGACCTTCGTCGCCTGGCGCCTGAATGCGGCGTTCTGGAAAGACGTCAAGTAATTTTCTCGCCGGGACCTGGCTCCCGGCACCTTCTGGAGTGGATGCTTTTTAGATGTATCCACTCCTTTGCATTTAGGAGTTCCGCACCATGATGGTCCTTTATTCAGGCACGACCTGCCCCTTCTCGCACCGCTGCCGCTTTGTGCTGTTTGAAAAAGGCATGGACTTCGAAATCCGCGACGTCGATCTGTACAACAAGCCCGAAGACATCAACGTGATGAATCCCTACGGCCAGGTGCCCATCCTGGTCGAGCGCGACCTGATCCTGTATGAGTCGAACATCATCAACGAATACATCGACGAGCGCTTTCCGCATCCGCAACTGATGCCCGGCGACCCGGTTGATCGCGCTCGCGTCCGCCTCTTTTTGCTGAACTTCGAAAAAGAGCTGTTCGTCCACGTCAGCACGCTCGAATCGCGCGCGTCCAAGGGCAACGAAAAGGCCCTGGAAAAGGCCCGCTCGCACATCCGCGACCGGCTGACGCAGCTTGCGCCCATCTTCCTGAAGAACAAGTTCATGCTGGGCGACAACTTCTCCATGCTGGACGTGGCGATCGCTCCCTTGCTGTGGCGCCTGGATTACTACGACATCGATTTGTCGAAGAATGCCGCCCCGCTGCTCAAGTACGCTGAACGCATTTTTTCGCGTCCGGCTTACATTGAAGCACTGACGCCATCCGAAAAAGTGATGCGGAAATAATCCACGGATTCGATTTCCCGGACAAGCAGCTTGGCTGAATTCATGAACGCCCTGGATGCCACGTCGACGCGACCCTATCTGATAAGGGCGCTCTATGAATGGTGCACCGACAACGGTTTCACGCCTTATGTGGCCGTTTCGGTGGATGACTCCGTGCAGGTGCCGCGCGAGTATGTGAAAAACAATGAGATCGTGCTCAACATCAGCTTTGATGCGACCTCGTCGCTCAAGCTGGGCAATGATTTCATCGAGTTCAAGGCCCGTTTTGCCGGCAGCGCCCGGGAGATCATGGTGCCTATCAGCCATGTGATCGCCATCTACGCGCGTGAAAACGGCCAAGGCATGGCATTCCCCATGGCGGCCCCCGCAGCCGCGGGTCCGGTGCCCGTTTCGGAAGAGGGAATCGACGCCGGCCCCACGGTCGCTGCGGCGTCGCCAGCTTCCGCGCCGGTGCAGCACAGCGCGGCGGATGGGCCCGAGGGCAAGATCATGCAGCTGGTGCCCGACAGCGCTGCGTCCGATGCGGAAGACGGCGGCCCGGATAGCCCCGAGCCACCCAAGCCGCCGCGTGCGCGGCCTTCGCTGAAACGGGTCAAGTAAAATACCCCCGTGCCGCTTTAGCTCAGTTGGTAGAGCAACCGCCTTGTAAGCGGTAGGTCGTCAGTTCGATTCCGACAAGCGGCACCATTTCCTCAATCCTTGCCTTCCCCATGCAACATGGGTACCATACGCTACCAATTTCGTAGCGAACCAGCAGGCAAGGCGTTATCTTTATGCCCTCTTGCCGTTATTGGTGGTGCTGGCTATTACTTTTTGCTTATTAGAATTTTGAGGCGGATTGAGGTAACCTTCCAACCCTTGCCTATAAGGCGGGCTTGGATCAAGGGGAGTAGTTGCCGGATTTTGGCGGCCGCTGCGTTGCCGCTGACCAGCAGGCACCAGGTTTCGCCGTCGATAGGCCCAGCCTGAACCGCCGGGCGCAGTGCTTCGGGCAGCAGCGATTCAATGGCCTTGAGTCTGTCGCTGGACTCCCGGACAAGTTCGGTCAACCGCGCCAGGGAGGGGGAATTCCCGGCGGCCTGGTAAGCAGAGAGCGCCTGCGGAAGGCGCCGGTCGGAAGTCATGATGTACGGTGCGCGGCCTGATGAGCGCGAGCTTTTAAAGAGGTAGACAAGTGCATTTGATTATCACGGATGCGTGGCTGGCGAAAAGCCGGGCCATTTACTTAAGCGGGACAAAACTGGTTCTTGCGGGCTTTGTCGCCGCACTGGCGCTCATGCTTGTAGCGGCAGGCCTCTACCACTGGGTGTTTCTCAAGGGCGCTCGCGAAGGCTGGCCGGTCGTAGGCTCGCTGGTCAAGCTGATGGTCAAGGATGAATTCGACCAGCGTGACCGGTTCATGCGAGAAAACCTCGACGTGATGGCCAAGCGGGTCGGCGAAATGCAGGCCAAGATGATGCAGCTTGAAGCACTCGGCGAGCGGGTATCGGGCCTTGCAGGCGTCAATCCCAACGACATCAAGGTCACGCCCGGCCGCGGTGGTGCGCTGGTGGCGGGCCCCTCACTCACGATGCAAGAGTTGCAGGCCACTCTGGCGGACCTGGATAAACTCACCGACCAGCGTGTCGACCTCATGACCGTGATGGAGTCGCGCCTGTTTGACCAGAAGATCAAGAAAATGATGGTTCCTACGCAGGAGCCTGTCGCCGGGGGCAACCTCGGCTCGCCTTTCGGCTGGCGTATAGACCCGTTGAACGGCCGTTCAGCGCTGCACACCGGGCTCGATTTTCCGTCCGAACCGGGCACGGCCATCCTGGCCGCAGCGGGCGGCGTTGTCGTCACGCAGGAATACCACCCGGCTTACGGCAATATGGTGGAAGTCGATCACGGCAATGAACTCGTCACGCGTTATGCCCACGCCTCACGCGTGCTGGTCAAAAAGGGCGACCTGGTCAAGCGCGGGCAGAAGATCGCGGAAGTCGGCACCACAGGCCGGTCGACAGGTCCACACCTGCATTTTGAGGTGCTGGTCCAGGGCGTTTTCCAGGATCCGCAGAAGTTCCTGACCGCAGGGCAAAAGCTGCCTGGGCCCATGGTGGCCTCCGCAGGCGCGCGACCTCCGGCTGCCACGCCTTCGCAGGCCCCGCAACCGCCACGCCCTCACTGAGCGGGTGAAACTGCCATGCCTGTGCATGGCTTTTGGCACCCGATGACGGTTTTATCCCGGACAGCCATGCTGCCCCCTTCGCAGCGCTAAAATCAGAAGTTTGGGCCCAGTTGAACTCACTGATGGCGCCCACACCTAGGTTCCGTACTCAATAAGGGATTTCGGCCGCATTGCCAGCTCATGGGGAGCGGTCAAGGCGGCCTCGCATTTATGGCTTCCAACATCCTGACCAAAATTTTCGGCAGCCGCAACGACAGGCTGCTCAAAACTTACCGCAAAACCGTAGAACGCATCAATGCGCTGGAGACCCAGTACGAGAAGCTCGACGACGACCAGCTTCGCGCCAAAACCCAGGAGTTCAAGGACCGGGTAGCTGCGGGCGAAGAACTCGATGCGATTCTTCCCGAGGCATTCGCGGTGGTTCGGGAAGGCAGCAAGCGCGTCATGAAGATGCGCCACTTCGACGTGCAGATGCTGGGCGGCATGTCGTTGCACAACGGCAAGATCTCCGAAATGCGCACGGGTGAGGGCAAGACCCTGACGGCTACGCTGCCGGTGTACCTCAATGCCTTGACCGGCAAGGGCGTGCACGTGGTGACGGTCAACGACTACCTGGCCAGCCGCGACGCGCGCTGGATGGGCAAGCTCTACAACTTCCTGGGCCTGACGGTGGGCATCAACCTGCCCAATATGTCGCGCGAGGAAAAGCAGGCGGCCTACGGCTCCGACATCACCTACGGCACCAACAACGAATACGGTTTCGACTACCTGCGCGACAACATGGTCTACGAAGTGGCGGACCGCGTGCAGCGCGGCCTGAACTACGCGATCGTCGACGAGGTGGACTCCATCCTGATCGACGAAGCGCGCACGCCGCTCATCATCAGCGGCCAGGCCGAAGACCACACTGAGATGTACCTGGCGATGAACAAGGTCGTCCCCATGCTGACGCGCCAGGAGGGCGAGGCCGACCCGCGCACCGGCGAAGGTGTGACCAAGCCCGGCGACTTCACCATCGACGAGAAGAGCCACCAGGTGTTCCTGACCGAGCAAGGCCATGAGAACGCCGAGCGCCTGCTGTTCAACCTGGGCCTGATCCCCGAGGGCGCCACGCTGTACGACCCGGCCAACATTTCGCTGATGCATCACCTGTATGCGGCGCTGCGTGCCAACCTCCTGTACCACCGCGACCAGCATTACGTGGTGCAGGACGGTGAAGTCGTGATCGTTGATGAGTTCACCGGCCGCCTCATGTCGGGCCGGCGCTGGAGCGATGGATTGCACCAGGCCGTCGAAGCCAAGGAAGGCGTGCAGATCCAGGCCGAGAACCAGACCCTGGCCTCCATCACCTTCCAGAACTATTTCCGCCTCTATACCAAGCTGTCCGGCATGACCGGAACCGCCGACACCGAGGCTTACGAGTTCCAGGAGATTTACGGCCTCGAAACCACGGTGATCCCGCCCAATCGCGTGAGCCGCCGCGACGACCAGCTCGACCGCGTCTACAAAACGACGCGCGAAAAATACGAAGCCGCCATCAAGGACATCCGCGAATGCTACGAGCGCGGCCAACCCGTGCTGGTCGGCACGACCTCCATCGAAAATTCCGAAATCATCGACCAGCTGCTGGTCAAGGAAAACCTGCCGCACCAGGTGCTCAACGCCAAGCAGCATGCCCGCGAAGCCGACATCATCGCCCAGGCGGGGCGTCCGAAGATGATCACCATCGCCACCAACATGGCCGGCCGCGGCACGGACATCGTGCTGGGCGGCAATGTTGAAAAGCTGATCGAAGCCATTGAAGCCGACGAGGCACTGGATGCCGCCGCGAAAGAGGCGGAAATCGCCCGCCTGCGCGCGGTATGGAAGCAGGAACATGAACAGGTCACCGGATTGGGCGGCTTGCGCATCATCGCGACCGAGCGCCACGAATCGCGCCGTATCGACAACCAGCTGCGCGGTCGTTCCGGTCGCCAGGGCGACCCCGGTTCGTCGCGCTTTTACCTGAGCCTGGATGACCCGCTGATGCGCATCTTCGCGGGCGACCGCGTCAAGGCCATCATGGAGCGGCTCAAGATGCCCGACGGCGAGGCAATCGAGGCGGGCATTGTGACCCGCAGCATCGAATCGGCCCAGCGCAAGGTCGAGGCGCGCAACTTCGACATCCGCAAACAGCTGCTCGAATACGACGACGTCGCCAACGACCAGCGCAAGGTGATCTACCAGCAGCGAAACGACATCATGGACGCCGCCAGCCTGCAGGCGCAGATCGCCTCGCTGCGCGAAGGTTGTTTCACCGACCTGGCGCGGCAGTATGTGCCCGCTGAAAGCGTTGAAGAGCAGTGGGACATCGCAAGCCTTGAAAACGTGTTGCGTGAAGAATGGCAGATTGAACTGCCGCTGCGCAAGGAAGTGGAAGCCGCCACGGCCATCACCGATGAAGAAGTGGTCGAGAAGGTCATCGCGGCCGCCAACGCCGCCTTCGCCGACAAGGTTGAAAAAATCGGCGAGGAAAACTTTACGCAGTTCGAGCGCGTGGTCCTGCTGCAGAGCATCGACAGCCATTGGCGCGAGCACTTGAGCGCCCTCGACTACCTGCGTCAGGGCATACACCTGCGTGGCTATGCCCAGAAGCAGCCCAAGCAGGAATACAAGCGCGAGGCTTTCGAACTCTTCGGCCAGCTCCTCGACAGCGTGAAGAACGAAGTTACCAAGGTCCTGATGACGGTCAAGATCCAGTCGGGCGAACAGCTCGAACAGGCGGCCGAGGAAATGGAAAGCCGCGCTGAAAACATCGCCAACGTCACCTACACGGCGCCCACCGAAACCGGCGGCGTGGAAACGACGGTGGATGAGGAGTCCCAGCGCCGCGCACCGGCCGTGCCGGTCGGCGACGTGCCCCGCGTGGGCCGCAACGACCCGTGCCCTTGCGGCTCGGGTAAAAAATACAAGAACTGCCACGGCCAGTTGAATTGAGCGCCGGCCCGAACTGAACGTTTTCCAAGCCCCCCCACTGGTTTTCCGGAGTCAACACATGCCCGTCAATCTGGTCGCCACGCCCGCCGCGGACCTCCACCCTGTTCCCGGCGTGCGCTGGGGCATCACTGAAGCGGGCATACGCAAGGCCAATCGCAAGGACCTGTCCGTGCTATTGCTCGACGAGGGCGCGTCGGTAGGGGCGGTCTTCACGCAGAACCGCTTTTGCGCGGCGCCCGTGCAGATCTGCCGCGAACACCTCGCGAAAAACGGCGGCATGACGGCGGGCATACGTGCCATGGTCATCAACACCGGCAATGCCAATGCCGGCACCGGCGACGACGGCCTGAGCCGCGCGCACGCCACTTGCATCGCGCTGGCCCGCCTGCTGGAACTCGCGCCCGAGCAGGTCCTGCCCTTTTCCACCGGCGTGATCATGGAGCCGCTGCCCAACGACCGCATTGCGGCGGGCCTGCCGGCCGCGCTGGCCGACGCGAAGGAAAACAACTGGGGCAATGCGGCCGAAGCCATCATGACCACCGACACCGTAGCCAAGGCGTTTTCCAAACGCATCAAGATCGCGGGCGCTGAAGTCACCATCACCGGCATCAGCAAGGGCGCCGGCATGATACGGCCGAATATGGCCACCATGCTGGGTTTCATGGCGACCGATGCCTGCGTGGCCCAGCCGCTCATGGCCCAACTGGCCAGGGAGCTGGCTGAGGGTTCGTTCAATCGTGTGACGGTGGACGGCGACACCTCGACCAACGACTCCTTTGTGGTGGTCGCCACCAACAAGGCCGCTCACGCGCCCGTGACCTCGCTGGACAGTGCCGACGGCAAGGCTTTGCGCGCCGCCATGATGGATATCGCCCGGCAACTGGCGCAGGCCATCGTGCGCGACGGCGAAGGCGCCACCAAGTTCATGACCATCCAGGTCGAAGGTGGCAAGACCGGCGAGGAATGCCGCAAGGTGGCTTACGCGATCGCCCATTCGCCGCTGGTGAAAACCGCCTTCTTCGCCAGCGACCCCAACCTCGGCCGTATTCTCGCGGCCGTCGGTTATGCCGGCATCGATGACCTGGACCAGACCAAAATCGACTTGTACCTCGATGAGGTGCTGGTGGCCAAGAACGGCGGCCGCCATCCCGGCTACGTTGAAGCCGACGGCCAGCGCGTGATGAAACAAAGCGAGATCACGGTGCGCGTGGTCCTGGGCCGCGGCACGGCAAGCGACACCGTCTGGACCTGCGATTTCTCCTACGACTACGTCAAGATCAACGCCGACTACAGAAGCTGAGCCTTGCATGAACGAGCAGTTTGAGCGCCTGATCGCCCGCGTCGAATCCCTGATGGCGCGGATCGAATCCGTGCTGCCGCAGCCGTTAGCCGCGCCGGACTGGACCGCTTCGATCGCCTACCGCTACCGCAAGCGCAGCTCCGGTCACGGCTCGCTGGAGCCGGTGCGGCACATCGGCAACATGCGCCTGGGCGACCTCAAGGAAATCGAGGACCAGAAGGAGAAGATCAGGCGCAACACAGAGCAGTTCGTGCTGGGCAAGCCCGCCAACAACGTGCTGCTGACGGGCGCGCGCGGCACCGGCAAGTCCTCGCTGATCAAGGCTTGCCTGAACGAATATGCGTCGCGCGGCCTGCGCCTGATTGAAGTCGACAAGGCCGACCTGACCGACCTGCCGGACATCGTCGACGTGGTGTCCGGCCTGCCCGAGAAATTCATCGTCTTTTGTGACGACCTGAGCTTTGAGGAGGGCGAGCCGGGCTACAAGGCCCTCAAGTCCATCCTGGATGGTTCGGTCGCGGCGGCCACGCCCAATGTGCTGATCTACGCCACCAGCAACCGGCGCCACCTGCTGCCCGAGTACATGACGGAGAACCTTACCTATACCCACGGGGACGATGGCGAGGTGCATCCCGGGGAGGTGGTCGAAGAGAAGATTTCGCTGTCCGAACGCTTCGGCCTCTGGGTCAGTTTTTACCCTTTCAGCCAGGACGAATACCTGACCATCGTCGCGCAGTGGTTGTCGTCCTTCGGCGTGGGCCAGGATGCGATTGCCGCGGCAAAACCGGCGTCCTTGGTTTGGGCGCTGGAGCGCGGTTCGCGCAGCGGCCGCGTGGCCTACCAGTTTGCCCGCGACTACGCCGGCCGCGACACGGCCAGCCGGCCTGTGGCGGCGGCGCCCATTGCGGCCTACGAGCGGCCGGGCGCTGCCGCCGCTGCGTCGCCTGAGCAGGCCGACCAGGCCCCAGACCACTCGACATGAGCGTGCTGGTCGCCGACGGTGAACGGCCGCGCGAGGGCGGCGCGGACCGCAAGGTGGTCGATGTCGCGGTGGGCGTGCTGGTCCGCCCTGACGGCGATTTCCTGCTGACATCCCGCCCGCCCGGCAAGGTCTACGAAGGCTACTGGGAATTTCCGGGCGGCAAGCTGGAGCAGGGCGAAAGCGTCGAAGCCGCGCTGCGCCGCGAACTGCAGGAAGAAATCGGCGTGACCATAGGCACGGTCCATCCCTGGAAGGTCGAGATGGTCGACTACCCGCATGCGCTGGTGCGCCTGAACTTCTGCAAGGTGTTCGAGTGGACCGGCGAACTGCAAATGCATGAAGGCCAGTCTTTTGCCTGGCAATCGTTGCCGGTCAGCGTGCAGCCCGTCTTGCCGGGCACGGTCCCGGTGCTGGCCTGGTTTGCCGAGGAGCGCGGTTTCGCCGGCGCGCCCTGCTGATTTTTTACTGCCTCCTCAGGGCCGCTTAGCCGGCAAATACCCAATTCTTGCTGGCACCCAGCACCGCATCGGGGTAGGGCGACTTCCCGCGTGAGCCGTTGTAACGTCCCAGGCCCATGAAGAGATCGCCGCGTTCCCTGTCCAGGTAGTGGCGCAAAATCACGCAGCCAAAGCGCAGGTTGGTCTGCATGTGGAAGAGCTTGCCGGGGTCACCGTCCCCGATCACGCGCGTCCAGAAGGGCATGACCTGCATGTAGCCGCGCGCTCCCACGTTGCTGACCGCGAACTTGCGGAAGTTGCTCTCGACCTGGATCAGGCCCAGCACCAGCGTGGTGTCCAGGCCGGCGCGTTTGCTTTCATACCAGACGGTTTGCAAAAATTCCTTGCGAACCTGGAATTCCGGCTTTTTCTTTTTGAGGCGATCGCCCATGGCGCCCAGCCAGCGCAGGTAAGCCAGCCGGCTCTCCGTGTCTTTGAATTCCGGAACGGGAGGCGCCTGGTTGGCGACGGCCGAACTGAGTGCTGTGCGCACAGAATCAACCAGCGGTTCTTCGACCTGCGCACCGGCATGCGCCTGCTGTGCCATCAGCAACGGGCTGAGCGCAATCGGCAGGGCCTGCAGGCAACTTCGCCGGGAGAGTCCTTGCGCCTTTGCCGGTACGGTGCTGGATGCGGACATGGTCAATGAACGCACGGGAACCATGGAAGCGTCAAAGCGCCAGCTTTCCCTTGAGAAAGTCGAAGGCGGTTGCTGCGTCAATCTTGCTGGAAGCTGCATCGCGGCGGTGCTGGTATTCGAGCTGGCCGTCCTTGAGGCCGCGGTCGCCGATGGTAACGCGATGCGGCACGCCTATCAGTTCCCAGTCGGCAAACATGGCGCCGGGCCGCTCGCCCCGGTCGTCCAGGATCACGTCCACGCCGGCCGCGAGCAACTCGCCGTAGAGTTTGTTGGCAGCCGCGTCGACCTCAGGGAAGCGGTCAGGGCTGATGGGGCACAGCACGACGGTAAAGGGAGCGATGGCGTCGGGCCAGATGATGCCGCGCTCGTCGTGGTTCTGTTCAATCGCCGCAGCCGGCAGGCGTGTGATGCCGATGCCGTAGCAACCCATCTCCATGAATTGCGGTTTGCCGTTCTCGCCCAGGAAGGTGGCGTTCATGGCCCGGCTGTATTTGGTGCCGAGGTAGAAAACGTGGCCGATTTCGATGCCCCGCTCAATCGCCAGCGCGCCTTTGCCGTCCGGCGATGGGTCGCCCGCCACCACGTTGCGGAGGTCGACCACCAGTTCGGGTTCGGGCAGGTCGCGGCCCCAGTTGACGCCGGTGAAGTGAAAGTCGACTTCGTTGGCGCCGCATACCCAGTCGGCCAGCGCGGCGGCTTCGCGGTCCACCACCAGCTTGACCGGTTTGAGCATGTTCAACGGGCCGAGGTAGCCCGGCTTGCAGCCGAAATGCTCTTCAATCTCGGGCAGGGTCGCGAAGCGGAAATCCGCCAGGCCCGGCACCTTGCCGACCTTGACTTCATTCATTTCGTGGTCGCCGCGCAGCAGCAGCAGCCAGACCTGTGATTTGACGACCTTGCCCGCATCGTCGAGTTCGTCGGTGGCCAGCACCAGTGATTTGACGGTGGTGTCCAGCGGGATGCCCAACAGTTCGGCCACGGCGGCGCAGGTGGCCTTGCCGGGTGTCGGTGTTTTGGCCATGGCCTTCGATGCCGGCTTGCGCGCGCCCTGGGGCGGCAGCGCCTCGGCTTTTTCCATGTTGGCGGCGTAGTCGCTGCCGGGGCAGTAGACGATGGCGTCTTCGCCCGTCGCGGCGATCACCTGGAATTCCTCGCTCAGGTCGCCGCCTATGGCGCCGCTGTCGGCGGCCACCGCGCGGTAGCTCAGGCCGAAGCGGTCGAAAATCTTGCGGTACGCCGCCGCCATGGCCTGGTAGCTGGCCTTGGCGCCGGCCTGGTCGCGGTCGAAGCTGTAGGCGTCCTTCATGATGAACTCGCGTCCGCGCATCAGGCCAAAGCGCGGCCGGCGTTCGTCGCGGAATTTGGTCTGGATCTGGTACAGGTTCTTGGGCAGCTGCTTGTAGCTCTTGATGTCCTGGCGCATCACGTCGGTGACGACTTCTTCGCTGGTCGGCTGGACCACGAAGTCGCGGCCGTGGCGGTCCTTGATGCGCAGCAGCTCGGGGCCCATTTTTTCAAAGCGGCCGGTTTCCTGCCAGAGCTCGGCCGGCTGGATCACGGGCATGGTCATCTCCACGGCGCCGGCGCGGTTCATTTCCTCGCGCACGATGGCTTCAACCTTGCGAATCACACGCAGGCCCATGGG